>NZ_JBHYGR010000018.1:0-13772 GCF_042738155.1 Kitasatospora sp. NPDC059088
GGGGGGGGGCGCCCCCTCTCCGGCCCGCCCCCCCCTCACGGCGTTCCCGGGGAGCCTTCCTGGTCGCGGTGGTGCCGGACGTGTCGCGGGACACATGGTCAGAACCCTCCGAGGGGCCTGGGCAGGTTGGTTACCGACCGGTAGCATGGCTTCTGACGCGGCGCCGCTCGGGATCTTCCGGCGGCAGCCTGCACACCCGAAATGTTGGTCCCTGGGAGGAGAGCCCCCGTGCCTCGTACCGCGAGGGACGTCGTCTTCGTCGATGGCGTCCGCACCCCGTTCGGCAAGGCCGGCCCGAAGGGCATCTACCACGAGACCCGCGCCGACGACCTCGTCGTCAAGTGCATCCGGGAACTCGTGCGCCGTAACCCGAGCCTGCCCGTCGAGCGCATCGACGAGGTCGCCATCGCGGCCACCACGCAGATCGGCGACCAGGGTCTGACCATCGGGCGCACCGCCGCCCTGCTGTCCGGCCTGCCGAAGTCCGTGCCCGGCTACTCGATCGACCGCATGTGCGCCGGCGCCCTGACCGCCGTGACCGCCACCGCGGGCGGCATCGCCTTCGGCGCGTACGACGTGGTCGTGGCCGGTGGCGTGGAGCACATGGGCCGCCACCCGATGGGCGAGGGCGTGGACCCGAACCCGCGCTTCGTCTCGGAGAAGCTGGTCGACGAGTCCGCCCTGTTCATGGGCATGACCGCGGAGAACCTGCACGACCGCTTCCCGCACATCACCAAGGAGCGCTGCGACGCCTACGCCGTGCGCTCCCAGGAGAAGGCCGCCAAGGCGTACGCCAACGGCGACATCCAGCCGGACCTGGTGCCGATCACGATCCGCAACACCAACCCCGAGGTCGGCGAGACCGGCTGGGGCCTGGCCACCGTGGACGAGCCGATGCGCCCGGGCACCACGATGGAGTCGCTGGCCGGCCTCAAGACCCCGTTCCGCCCGCACGGCAACATCACCGCGGGCAACTCGGCCGGTCTGAACGACGGTGCCACCGCCTCGCTGCTGGCCGCCGAGGACGTCGCCGAGGAGCTCGGCCTCCCGGTCAAGATGCGCCTGGTCTCCTACGCCTTCGCGGGCGTCGAGCCCGAGGTCATGGGCATCGGCCCGGTGCCGGCCACCGAGAAGGCGCTGGCCAAGGCCGGTCTGACCATCGACGACATCCAGGCCTTCGAGGTCAACGAGGCCTTCGCCGTCCAGGTGCTGTCCTTCCTGGACCACTACGGCATCGCGGACGACGACGAGCGGGTCAACCCGTTCGGTGGCGCGATCGCCTTCGGCCACCCGCTGGCCTCCTCGGGCGTGCGCCTGATGAACCAGCTGGCCCGCCGCTTCGAGCAGCGCCCGGACGTCCGCTACGGCCTCACCACGATGTGCATCGGCTTCGGCATGGGCGGCACCATCATCTGGGAGAACCCCCACTTCGAGGGTGGTAAGTGAGCATGAGCAACACCACTGAGCTGCTCCAGCAGGGCGCCGAGCTGTTCCCGGGCGAGGTCGTCACGACCGCGCACGTGCGCCACCTGGACCTGCCGCTGCAGGCCGGCAAGCTGGCCATGATCACCCTGGACAACGGCTTCGACCACACCAAGCCGACCACCTTCGGCCCGGGCTCGCTGCTCAAGCTGTCCGAGGCGCTGGACCAGGTCGAGGCCGAGGCCGCCGAGGGCAGGATCGTCGGCGCCGCGATCACCGGCAAGCCGTTCATCTTCGCCGTCGGCGCCGACCTCAAGGGCGTCGAGCTGCTCAAGCAGCACGCCGACGCGCTGGCCATCGGCAAGGGCGGCCACGAGGTCTTCAAGCGGATCGCCGCGCTGCCCGTCCCGACCTTCGCCTTCTACAACGGCGCGGCCATGGGCGGCGGCGTCGAGGTCGGCCTGCACTGCGACTACCGCACGGTGTCCGCGGGCGTTCCGGCCTTCTCGCTGCCCGAGGTCTTCCTCGGCCTCGTCCCCGGCTGGGGCGGCTGCACCATCCTGCCGAACCTGATCGGTGCCGGTAAGGCCGTCAAGGTCATCATCGAGAACTCGATGAACCAGAACAAGCAGCTCAAGGGCAAGGACGTGTTCGAGCTGGGGATCGCCGACGCGATCTTCGAGCCGGCCGACTTCCTGGAGCAGTCGCTGCTGTGGGCCGCCCAGGTCCTCAAGGGCGACCTGGTCGTCGAGCGCGAGGCGATCGACCGCGGCAAGGCCTGGGACGACGCCGTCCTCTGGGGCCGCATGGTCGCCGACGCCAAGGTGCACGGGGCCGCTCCGGCCGCGTACAAGGCGCTGGACATCATCGCCGCCGTCAAGGACGCCGACCTCGCCGACAAGGCCAGCCTCCAGGCCGGCTTCGACGCCGAGGACGCGGCCCTGGCCGACCTCATCATGAGCGGCGAGCTGCGCAGCGGCATCTACGCCTTCAACCTGGTGCAGCGCCGGGCCAAGCGCCCGTTCGGTGCGCCGGACAAGTCGCTGGCCCGCCCGGTCTCCAAGGTCGGCATCGTCGGCGCCGGCCTGATGGCCTCGCAGCTGGCGCTGCTGTTCGCCCGCCGTCTGGAGGTGCCGGTGGTCCTCACCGACATCGACCAGGAGCGCGTCGACAAGGGCGTCGGCTACGTCCACACCGAGATCGACAAGCTGCTCGGCAAGGGCCGGATCGGCCAGGACAAGGCCAACCGCCTCAAGGGCCTGGTCAGCGGCTCGCTGGACAAGGCCGTGGCCTTCGGCGACGCGGACTTCGTCATCGAGGCCGTGTTCGAGGAGATGGGCGTCAAGCAGACCGTCTTCGCGGACCTGGAGGCCGTGGTCTCGCCGACCTGCGTGCTGGCGACCAACACCTCCTCGCTGTCGGTCACCGAGATGGCCTCGAAGCTCCAGCACCCCGAGCGGGTCGTCGGCTTCCACTTCTTCAACCCGGTCGCGATCCTGCCGCTGCTGGAGATCGTCCGCGGCGAGCAGACCGACGACGCGTCGCTGGCCACCGCCTTCGCCGTGTCGAAGAAGCTCAAGAAGACCTCGGTGCTGTGCAAGGACGCCCCGGCGTTCGTGGTGAACCGGATCCTGACCCGCTTCATGGGCGAGATCCAGAACATCATCGACGAGGGCACCCCGATCGCCAGCGTCGAGAAGGCCGTCGAGCCGCTCGGCCTGCCGATGTCCCCGATCGTGCTGCTGGAGCTGGTCGGCCCGGCCATCGCCCTGCACGTCTCGGAGACCCTGGCCGGCGCCTTCCCGGAGCGGTTCACCGTCTCCGAGAACCTCGGCAAGGTGGTCAAGGCCGGCAAGCGCGGCTTCTACACCTGGGTGGACGGCAAGCAGGTCCTCGACCCCGAGGTGCTGGAGCTGCTGAGCTTCGGCGACTCGGTGCTCACCGAGGAGCAGGTCCTGAACCGCTCCCTGGAGGCCGTGGCCCAGGAGATCGGCCTGATGCTGGAGGAGGGTGTCGTCGGCGAGGCCCAGGACATCGACCTCTGCATGATCACCGGCGCCGGCTGGCCCTTCCACCTGGGCGGGATCACCCCGTACCTGGACCGTGAGGGCGTCTCGGAGCGGGTGACCGGCAAGAAGTTCCTCGCCCCCGGCGTGGCCTCGGTGCCCGCGTAAGGCGTAGCGGTACGAGCGGAGCCCCCGGCGACCTGGTCGCCGGGGGCTCTCGCGTACGCGGTGCCGGGCCTCGGTGCTCGAGGCGGTACCTCGGTGCTCGAGCGGTGCCTCAGTGCTTGAGGCGGTAGACGACGGTGTCGCCGATGACGCCGATCATCTCGTAGTGGGTGTCCAGCAGGTTCTCGATCCGCGGGACCAGCACCGGCTGGTACGGGGCGACGCCGGAGTCGTCCACGAAGACCTCGGGCAGGCCGTTGGCGAGTTCCTTGTCGAAGGTCTGCCAGGCGTTGTTGACGCTGAACTGCTCGCCGACGTTGCCGCTGCCGTCCTTGCCGCCGCTGTAGTTGGTGAGGAAGCCGGCGGTCAGGTAGCGGCTCGCGGGCTTGCGGTCGGCCAGCCAGTACAGCTCGGGGTGCATGCCCCAGACCAGCACGGTGTCCTTGGGGGTGGTCTGGGCGGCGACCGCGGTGGCGACCTCGGTGTTGCGGCTCATCTGCTCCCCCGGCCAGGCCAGCGCCAGGCCCCAGAAGACCGTGGCGGCGACCGTGGTGTACACCAGGACGGGCTTCCAGCGGATCGCCGAGGTGGCGACCGCCCCGGTGCCCAGCAGCACCAGCGGGGGCATCAGCTGGAGGTAGTAGTGGCCGAAGAAGTGGAAGCCCACGCTGACCGCGACGGCCGAGGAGAGCAGCCAGACCCACAGGTCGGTGGTCGAGCCGTGCTCCTCGCCGGCCACCGGCAGCGGGCGGTGGCGGTACTTGAACCAGAGCCGGCGGCCGACCGGGAACAGGAAGCCGAGGCCCGCCGCGGCCAGGATGCCGAGGTTGCCGAAGGCCCGGCCGAGCATCTGCAGCCAGGCGCCGCCGAAGGAGGCGTAGTCGCCGCTGCCGGTGACCACCCAGAAGAGGAAGCCCTTGGGCTTGGTGAGGATGACCGCCACCAGCGCTATCGGCACCGCGAAGCCGAACCCGATCTTGAACAGGGCGGGCGGCCAGCGCACCCCGCGTCGGCGGGCGTCCTGGAGGAGCATCCAGAGCACCGGCAGCAGCACCGCGCCGCCGGTCTGCTTGGTCAGCGAGCAGAGCGCGACCGCGATGCCCGCGGCCAGCCAGCGGCGGCGCTCGGCGTACCGGAAGGCGGCCACCATCGCGGGCAGCATGAAGACCTCGAAGGTCGCCGCCTGGGTGTCCTCCGGGGAGAGCCCGATGGAGACCAGCAGGTAGAGCAGTCCGGCGCCGGCCCCGGCCCGGTTGCCCCAGCGGCCGCGGGCGATCGAGGCCAGCAGGATCGCGGTGACCAGGTGGGCCGCCACCGCGAGGGTGCGCAGCGGCCACAGCGAGGCGGAGCCGAAGACGGCGAAGCAGGCCTGGTAGAGCCAGGGCAGCAGCGGCGGCTTGCGGTCCACCACGGTGTCGTAGAGCACCCCGCCGTCCGCGAGCATCCGGGCCTGGGTGGCCAGGAAGCCTTCGTCCGGACTCCAGACGGGCCGGGCGAAGGACGGGATGTGGGTGGCCACCGCGACCAGGGTGAGCAGCGGCACCAGCCTCGTCCAGTACCCCTGTCGGATGTGGGTACGGGCGCGCGCGGGCAGGCGGTCGACCAGTCCGTCGAGGCGGGGGCGGGTGGGGGTGGGCACGGTTGACAACCTACCGGGCGGGAACGGCGCGGAGAGCGCCGGTCCCGCCATTCAGTGCGATTGTCAGCTCGTCCCGCGACGAACTGTTACGCAGAGACGACAATCGGGCGTCGGCGGAACGGGCGGCGGGTGGCCGGCCCGTTCCACCGGGGGCGGTTCAGGCCTCGACCGGCGCCGCGTCCAGCTTGGCGACCAGGGCGCCCACCTTCTCGGCGATGGCGGGGGCGGTCAGGCCGATCTCGGCCAGGATCTCGTTCCGGCTGGCGTGGTCCAGGAACTCCTGCGGGATGCCGAAGTCGCGCACCGGCACGTCCACGTCCGCGTCCCGCAGTGCCTGCGCGACGGCCGCGCCGACGCCGCCCACCCGGCCGTTGTCCTCGATCGTGACGACCACCCGGTGCTCGGCGGCCAGGCCCGGCAGGGCCTCGTCCACCGGCTTGACCCAGCGCGGGTCCACCACGGTGGCGGTGACGCCCCGGGCGGCCAGCAGGTCGGCCACCTCCAGGCTGGTCGGGGCCATCGCGCCGACCGAGACGATCAGCACGTCCGCGCGGTGGGCGCCGGAGGGCTCCCCGGCGGCGCGCAGCACGTCCATGCCGCCGACCCGGCCGACCGCGGCGACGGCCGGACCGACCGAGCCCTTGGAGTAGCGCACCACCGTCGGGGCGTCCTCGACCTGGACGGCCTCGCGCAGCTGGGCGCGGACCTGGTCGGCGTCGCGCGGGGCGGCCAGCCGCAGGCCCGGGACGACCTGGAGGATCGACATGTCCCACATGCCGTTGTGCGAGGCGCCGTCCGTGCCGGTGACGCCGGCCCGGTCCAGTACGAAGGTGACGCCCAGCTTGTGCAGCGCGACGTCCATCAGGACCTGGTCGAAGGCGCGGTTCAGGAAGGTCGCGTAGACCGCGAAGACCGGGTGCAGCCCGTTGGTGGCCAGGCCGGCGGCGCTGGTGACGGCGTGCTGCTCGGCGATGCCGACGTCGAAGATGCGGTCCGGGAACTCCTTGGCGAACGGCGCCAGGCCGACCGGGTGGAGCATCGCGGCGGTGATCGCCACGATGTCCTCGCGCTCGCGGCCGAGCGCGACCATCTCCTCGCCGAAGACCGAGGTCCAGTCCTTGCCCGAGTTCTTGACCGGCAGGCCGGTGTCCGGGTGGATCACGCCGACGGCGTGGAAGCGGTCCTCGTCGTTGTTCTCGGCGGCGTGGTAGCCGCGGCCCTTCTCGGTGAGGCAGTGCACGATCACCGGGCCGCCGAAGCCGCGCGCCTTGGTCAGCGCCGACTCCAGGGCGGTCAGGTCGTGGCCGTCGATCGGGCCGATGTACTTGAGGCCGAGGTCCTCGAACATGCCCTGCGGGGCGATGAAGTCCTTGAGGCCCTTCTTGGCGCCGTGCAGCGTCTCGAACAGCTGCTGGCCGACCACCGGGGTGCGCTGCAGGGCGTCCTTGCCCCAGGACAGGAAGCGCTCGTAGCCCTGGGTGGTGCGCAGGGTGGCGAGGTGGTTGGCGAGGCCGCCGATGGTCGGCGAGTAGGAGCGCTCGTTGTCGTTGACGACGATGACGACCGGCAGGTCCTTGGCGTCGGCGATGTTGTTCAGCGCCTCCCAGGCCATGCCGCCGGTGAGCGCGCCGTCACCGATCACGGCGACGACCGGGTCCGCCTTGCCCTGGATCTTGTTGGCCTTGGCCAGGCCGTCCGCGTACGAGAGGACCGTGGAGGCGTGCGAGTTCTCGATCACGTCGTGCTCGGACTCGGCGCGCGAGGGGTAGCCGGACAGGCCGCCGCTCATCTTCAACCGGGAGAAGTCCTGGCGGCCGGTGAGCAGCTTGTGGACGTAGCTCTGGTGGCCGGTGTCGAAGAGGATGCGGTCGCGCGGGGAGTCGAAGACCCGGTGCAGGGCGATGGTCAGCTCCACCACCCCGAGGTTGGGTCCGAGGTGGCCGCCCGTCTTGGAGACCTCGGTCACCAGGAAGGTCCGGACCTCCTGGGCCAGTGCGGCCAGCTGTCCGGGCGTGAGCCGGTCGAGATCGCGCGGTCCCCGAATGCGGGTCAGCAGGGCCACCCGTTCCTCCTCGTTCAGTGTTCGCGGACCACGGACGGTCCGACGGGCGTCGCCGCCCGGTCCGGCGGCAGGCCGGTGGTCGCGGCCGGTACCGACCGGTCGAGTCTAATGTCCGCTACGCGGACGCCGAGCGGCGCGCCCGGTGCCACCGACCGGTTACCGCCATTCCCGGAGGTCGGTCGGGGGGCGCGGGTCAATCCTCATTGACGAACGGACGTTCTCCGGCGGTTGCGGCCGGACGGGTGAACGGGCCGGGCGGCGGTCAGTGCCGGCCGAGCGCCCCGGACTCGCCCATCTCGCTCATCACCAGGGCCAGCGCGCCCAGCACCTCGGCCCGGCCGCCCAGGGTGCCGGGGACCACCGACAGCTGGCGGGCCGCGCTGGGGATCGCGTAGCGGGCCACCGAGTCGCGGATCGGGGCCAGCACCAGCTCACCGGCCTCGGCGAGGTCGCCGCCCAGGATCACCCGGCGCGGGTTGAGCAGGTTGCACAGGGTCGCCACGCCCGTACCGATCTGGCGCCCGGCGTCGGCGATCACCCGGCGGCAGCCCAGGTCGCCCTGGTGGGCCAGCTCCACCACCCGGGGCAGGGTGAGGTCCGGGCCGAGGGTCGAGGTGAGCAGCGACAGCAGGTAGCGGGAGCCGACGAAGGTCTCCAGGCAGCCCCGGTTGCCGCAGCGGCAGACCGGGCCCGCCTCGTCCAGGGTGATGTGCCCGATCTCACCCGCGGTGCCGCCCGGACCCCGGTAGATCTGGCCGTTGACCACCAGGCCGGCGCCGACCCCGCTGGCGATCTTGATGTAGGCGAGGTCGCTCAGGCCGCGGCCGGCCCCCCAGACCAGCTCGCCCAGCGCGCCCAGGTTGGCGTCGTTGTCCACGTGCACCGGCATGCCGAGCCGCTCCGCCAGCTCCCGGCCCGGGGCGATGCCCGTCCAGCCCGGCAGGATCGCGGTCGAGCCCAGCGCACCGGTCTCCACGTCGATCGGGCCGGGCACGCCGAGGCCCACCCCGATCACCTTCTCGGGACGGAAGCCGGCCTGCGCGAGGAGGCGCGCCACCATCGCCTCGGCGCGGTCGAAGCCCTGCGCGGCCGAGACGTCCACGTCGATCGGGGCGCTCTCCTCGGCCAGCACCCGGTGGGCGAGGTTGCCGACGGCCACCCGCAGGTGGGTGTGGCCGAAGTCGATGCCGACCACGATGCCCGCGTCCCCGCTCAGCGAGACGCTGCGGGCGCGGCGGCCGCCGGAGGAGGTGTCGGCGACCACGACGGTGCCGCTCTCCTTCAGTTCCCGCACGATGTTGGAGACGGTGGCCGCGGAGAGGCCGGTGCCGCGGGCGATCTCGGCCTGGGTGAGCGAACCGGCCATCCGTACCGCGCGGAGCACCCGTTCCAGGTTCGCCCGGTGCAGGGACGACTGTGAGCCCGGTGTGTCCGTCGACATGATCCACCCTCCCAGGGTGGGGAACCCTCCGCCGGGTGTCCCCTTCAACTCCTGAAGGGTACGGGTCGGGGGCCGGCGGGTGGGGGCCGCTGCGCGGGCCCGCGGCGGGCGGGGGCGCGGGGCTAGCGGTGGGCCGGGGTGCGGGGCCCGCGGCGGGCCGGGCGTGGGGGCGGGGTGGCCGGGGGGTGAAGGTGTTGCGCGGTGGGGGGAGGCGGGGCCCGGATCGGGTGGTCCTGGGAGCGGGCGAAAACCGGCCGCCACTAGCATGGTGCCCAATCTCACCCGTCCCACCGGGCCGCGGTCGGTACCGGCAGGGGGACGCATCCAGACATGACGGGGAATCAGATGGCAGGGGATCACCCTACGCCGGGTGCAGGCGATGCATCCGGCAGCGGCCCGCAGGGCAATCGGGGCGTTTCGTTCGGGCGGCCGGCGGGCGGTGTGGATCCTGCCGCCGTCGCGGACCAGATGACCCAGCTCGACGGCTCGGCGGTTCCGGGGCAGGGCGGGCCGCCGGCCCAGCCTCCGATGCCCCCGGCACCCCCGGCGCCCCCGGTCCAGCCCCCGGCGGGTGGGGCCGACTACGCCGCGTACGCGCCGACGGCCGCCGGGATGCCGGCCCAGCCTCCGGCGGGTGCGCCGATCGGCCCGTACGACCCGGCGCCCGGCGGGGGCTACCCCGGGGCGGACGCGGGGCAGGGCTACGGCGGCGGGTACAACTACCAGCAGCAGCCGGGCTACTACCCCGGTGCGCCGGTGCCGGCGGCCCCGAAGCAGCGCAACCCCGTGATGCTCTGGGGCGGGATCATCGGCGGTGTGCTGGCGATCGCCATCGTGATCGGGCTGGTCGTGCTGCTCAAGCCCAGCCCCAAGCCGGACCCGGGCCCCGGCCCGGTGGCGAACTCGGGCGGCACCAGCACCGTCGGCGGCGACAACGGCGGGAACACCGTCGCTCCGGCGCCCGCGCCGGACGGCACCAAGGCCACGTTCAACGTCGCCTGGAACGCCCCGACGCCCTCCAACACCGATGCCACCAACCAGCTGCTGGGCATCTGGGGCACCGACAAGTACGCCGTCCGCGTCGACAGCGACGGCGTCAAGGCCTACAACCTGGTCGACGGCAAGCAGGCCTGGAACATCCCGGTGCCGTCCGGCAGCAAGGAGGTGTGCAGCGCCTCGTACACCGCCAACTCCAAGAACGTCGCCGCCGTCGCCTTCAACACCGGTGACTACGACTGCTCCACCATCGGCGCCGTGGACCTCACCTCGGGCAAGCTGCTGTGGACCGTCAAGGCCACCGCCGACCGGCTGTCCCAGCCGACCCTGAGCGTCACCGACAACGTGGTCGCCGTCGGCGGCAACGCGGTGGCCGGGCTGAACATCTCCAACGGCCAGCCCGCCTGGCAGTACCAGCCCCGCGACAAGGACTGCACCATGCGGGCCCGCGCGGCCGGCAGCCAGATCGCCATCAGCGACCGCTGCTACATGACCAGCGGCCCGAAGTCGCAGCTGGTCATCGTGAACGCCGACTCCGGCAAGGCGGCGAGCAGCCCGATCACCCTGACCGGCACGATCGAGCAGGTCGACTCGGTCGTCCAGGACAAGCCGCTGGTCCTGGTGATCACCAACGGCCCGAACGGCGACTACATCCTGCCGTTCGACAAGGACAACAAGCCGGGCAACCAGATGTCCGTCAAGGAGGCCGGCTCGGACAGCCTGCGCCTGTCCGGCCAGGACACCGCCTTCACCCGCAACGTGGTGAGCGGCAGCACCCTGTACGTCCAGGTCAACCCGACCAAGCCGGCCATCAACGCCTACGACCTGAACACCGGCAAGCGCCTGTGGGCGGCCAGCCCCGGTTCGGCCAGCGGCAGCGACATCCGCCTGGTCACCGGCACCGACAAGGACGGCAAGGTCCGCGCCCTGGTCTCGCAGGGCTACGACAAGCCGTCCCGGCTGGTGACGCTCTCGCCGACCGACGGCTCGATGACCGACATCGGCACCGTCGCGAACGCGAACGGGAAGTTCGACATCAGCATGAGCACCTCGGTGTACTACGTCTCGGACGACGGCAACGCGGTCTACGCGTTCCGCCGGTACACCAACACCGACGGTCCGCTGACCAAGTGGCGGAAGTGACGCACTCCGGTCGGTGAGGGCAGTGAGGGCGGGGCGGGTCGGGGCCGGTTGGCCCGGGCCCGCCCCGCCCCCGTTCTCCGGCCGGTTCTCGGGGCGGGATTTCCGGGCGGGTTTCCGGCCGGGTTCTCCGGTCGGGATTTTCCGGCCGGGTCGCTCGTCGGGCATGCGAGGATTCGGTCCATCAGCCTGACGAAGGAGTGCAGCGAGTGCCCGGCACCAACCTGACCCGCGACGAGGCCCGTACCCGGGCCGACCTCATCCGGGTGGACGCGTACGACATCGAGCTCGACCTCGGCTCGGCCCGCGAGGGCGGTACCTTCCGGTCCACGACCGTGGTCCGGTTCTCCGCCACGACCCCCGGCGCCGACAGCTTCATCGACCTCGTCGCCCCCGGCGTCGAGGAGATCACCCTCAACGGCACGTCGCTCGACCCGGCGAGCTTCGCCGACAGCCGCATCCCGCTGCCCGGCCTGGCGGCGGAGAACGAGCTGCGGGTCGTCGCGAACTGCGCCTACAGCAACACCGGCGAGGGCCTGCACCGGTTCGTCGACCCGGTCGACGGCGAGACCTACCTGTACACCCAGTTCGAGGTGCCGGACGCCCGCCGGGTCTACGCGAACTTCGAACAGCCCGACCTCAAGGCCACGTTCAGGTTCACCGTGACGGCCCCCACCGGCTGGGTCGTGGTGTCCAACTCGCCCACCCCCGAGCCGGTCGGCGAAGGCCCCACCCAGGTCTGGGAGTTCGAGCCCACCGGCCGGATCTCCAGCTACATCACCGCGCTCGTGGCCGGCCCGTACGTCGGGGTCTTCGACACCTACGAGAACGGCGAGCAGCGCGTGCCGCTGGCCGTGTACTGCCGCCCCTCGCTGCGCGAGTTCCTCGACGCCGAGGCGATCTTCGAGGTCACCAAGCAGGGCTTCGACTACTTCCAGGCGAAGTTCGACTTCCCGTACCCGTTCCCCAAGTACGACCAGCTCTTCGTCCCGGAGTTCAACGCCGGCGCGATGGAGAACGCGGGCGCCGTCACCCTGCGCGACCAGTACGTGTTCCGTTCCAAGGTCACCGACGCCGCGTACGAGGCGCGCGCCGCGACGATCCTGCACGAGCTCGCCCACATGTGGTTCGGCGACCTCGTCACCATGGAGTGGTGGAACGACCTCTGGCTCAACGAGTCCTTCGCGACCTTCGCCGAGGCCGTCTGCCAGGCCGAGGCCCCCAGCTCCAAGTGGCCGCACTCCTGGACCACCTTCGCCAACCAGATGAAGACCTGGGCCTACCGGCAGGACCAGCTGCCGTCCACCCACCCGATCATGGCGGAGATCAACGACCTGGAGGACGTCCAGGTCAACTTCGACGGCATCACCTACGCCAAGGGCGCCTCGGTGCTCAAGCAGCTGGTGGCGTACGTCGGCCAGGACGCCTTCTTCGAGGGCGTGCGCGCCTACTTCAAGCGCCACGCCTGGGGCAACACCCGGCTCAGCGACCTGCTCGGCGCCCTGGAGGAGGCCAGCGGACGCGACCTCAAGGCGTGGTCCAAGTCCTGGCTGGAGACGGCCGGCATCAACGTGCTGCGGCCGTCGGTGGTGCTGAACACGGACGGCGAGATCGAGTCCTTCGCCGTGCTGCAGGAGGCCCCCGCGCTGCCGGCCGGCGCCAAGGGCGAGGCCGTGCTGCGGCCGCACCGCATCGCGATCGGGTTCTACGAGCTGGTCGACGGTTCGCTGGTGCGGACGGACCGGATCGAGCTGGACGTCGACGGCCCGCGCACCGAGGTGCCGGAGCTGGTCGGCCGCCACCGCCCGGCCGTCGTGCTGCTGAACGACGACGACCTGTCGTACGCCAAGATCCGGCTGGACGAGGACTCGATGGCCGTCGTCACCGAGCACCTCGGCGGCTTCACCGAGTCGCTGCCGCGCGCGCTGTGCTGGGCCTCCGCCTGGGACATGACCCGCGACGGCGAACTGGCCGCCCGCGACTACCTGTCGCTGGCGCTCTCCGGCATCGGCCGGGAGAGCGACATCGGCGTCGTGCAGTCCGTGCAGCGCCAGGTCAAGCTGGCCCTGGACGCCTACACCGACCCGGACTGGAGCGAGCAGGGCCTGCTCCGCTGGGCCGCCGCCGCCGAGGAGCACCTGCGCACCGCCGAGGCCGGCAGCGACCACCAGCTGGCCTGGGCCCGCACCTTCGCCTCGGTCGCCCGCACGGACGCCCAGCTCGACCTGCTGGCCGGGCTGCTGGACGGCTCGGTCGAGCTCAAGGGCCTCGCCGTGGACACCGAGCTGCGCTGGGCGCTGCTCGCCCGGCTCTCCGCCACCGGCCGGGCCGACGAGGCCGCGATCGTCGCGGAGCTGGAGCGGGACAACACCGCGGCCGGCCAGGAGCACGCGGCCAGCTGCCGCTCCGCCCGCCCGACCGCGGAGGCCAAGGCCGCGGCCTGGGCCTCGGTGGTGGAGTCGGACACGCTCACCAACTACGTGCAGGAGGCCGTGATCGCGGGCTTCCAGCAGTCGGACCAGCGGGAGCTGCTGGCGCCGTACGCGGAGAAGTACTTCGCCGCGGTGAAGGACATCTGGGAGACCCGCAGCCACGAGATCTCGCAGCAGATCATCGTCGGCCTGTACCCGGCGTTCCAGGTGACGGAGGAGACGCTCGCCGCCACGGACGCCTGGCTGGCCTCGGCCGAGCCGGCGCCGGCGCTGCGCCGTCAGGTCGTCGAGTCGCGGGCCGGGATCGAGCGCGCGCTCAAGGCCCAGGTGGTCGACAAGGCGGCCGGGGCTCGCTGAGCCGGCTGGTGAAGGCCCGAAGGGGCGCCGGACCGATACTACGGCCCCCCCTCGGGGGTGCGGGGGGGGCGGGTGGTCCAGTAGCGGGGGCGCGGGGGGGCCGCGGGGGTTT
>NZ_JBHYGR010000018.1:13782-24191 GCF_042738155.1 Kitasatospora sp. NPDC059088
CGCGTGGCTCCCGCGGGGCGGCGCGGCGCGGCTCCGCGGGTGCGCGCGCCCCGCGGGGGCGCCCCGCGCTCCCCCCCCCCCCCCCAGCGGGGGTTCCTGCGGGTCCTGGTGGACCTGTCGCGCGTCCTCGGCGGACGCGGAGGTTTCTCGCGGTTACTTCTTCTTCTTGCCGTAGGGCAGACCCGCGAGGGCCGCGATGACGACGAACGCGGCGAGCGGGATCAGCACGTACAGGCCGATGGTCTGGCCGACGCTCAGGCCGGCACCCGGGTCGTCGCCGTCGTCCCTGGTGAGGGCCATGGCGGGCGACGACAGCAGCATCATCAGCGTGACCGTTGCGGAGACCGCGCCGGCTCGCAAAGCGTTCCTCTTGTCCACGATTCCAACTTACCCGCCGCTTACGGGAGGGCGCGCGTCGGGGTGGTGCTGGGGGTTCCGCTTGCGGGATCCGGCCTACCGGGTCCGGGGGTCGGGGGGTGTGTCGCCGGCTGTGAGGAGCCGGCCGAGCAGGCGGGCGGTGGGGGCGGCGGCGAGGCGTTCCAGGGTGACCGGGGCGCCCGTGCCGTCGGCGATCGGCAGGCGCCAGTTCGGGTACTGGTCCCAGGTGCCCGGCAGGTTCTGCGGGCGCGGATCGCCGACCAGGTCCGGCAGCCAGACGCCCACCAGCTCGGCCGGGGTCCGGTCCAGGAAGCGGTACAGGGCGGGCATGGCGAGCGGCTCGTCGGGCGCGAGCAGGCCGAGGGCGGTCAGTTCGGCCCGCCAGGCCGCCAGTTCGTCGGCGGCCTCCTGCTGCTCCTCCGCGAGCGGGCGGGCCAGCAGGCCCAGGCGGTGGCGCAGCTCGACGTGCTCGCCGGAGAGGCGGGCGGCGGTGCTCGGCAGGTCGTGGGTGGTGAGGGTGGCCAGGCAGCCGGGGCGCCAGCGGTCGGGGGGCAGGATGCCGCCGTCGGACTGCCAGTCCCGTTCGAACCAGAGGACGGAGGTGCCGAGGATGCCCCGGTCCGCCAGCTCCTCCCGCACCCCCGGCTCGACCGTGCCCAGGTCCTCGCCGATCACGGCGGTACCGGCCCGGTGGGCCTCCAGGGCCAGCACGCCGAGCATCGCCTCGGCGTCGTAGCGGACGTAGGCGCCCTCGGTGGGGGGATGGCCCTCGGGCACCCACCAGAGGCGGAACAGGCCCATCACGTGGTCGATGCGGAGCGCTCCGGCGTGCCTCGCCGCTGCGCGTAGGAGTTCCGCGTACGGGGCGTAGCCGGCCTTCGCCAGGGCGTCCGGGCGCCAGGGCGGCAGGCCCCAGTCCTGGCCGTGGGCGTTGAAGGCGTCCGGCGGGGCGCCGGTCGAGATGCCGCCGGCCAGCACGTCCTGGAGCGCCCAGGCGTCGGCGCCGTCCGGGTGGACGCCGACGGCGAGGTCGTGGACCAGGCCGACCGGCATGCCCGCGTCCCGGGCGGCGCGCTGGGCGGCGGCGAGCTGCTGGTCGACCTGCCAGGCGAGCCAGCGGTGGAACTCGACCGCGTCCTGGAGTTCCTTGGCCGCCTGCTCGATCTGTGGGCCGTTCGGGTGACGCAGGCCCTTCGGCCAGTGGTGCCAGTCGGCGCCGTGCACCTCGGCGATCGCGTTCCAGAGCGCGTGGCGGCGCAGCCACTCCCCCTCGCGGCGCTGGTACGCCTCGTAACCGGCCTGGCGGCCGGGACCGCGCGGGACTTCGTGGAGGAGTTCCAGCGCCTCGCGCTTGAGCGCCCAGACGGCGTCCCGGTCGACCAGGCCGTCGTGGGTGAGGACCTCCTCGCGCAGCCGGGCCGCGCGGCGGGCGAGGTCGTCAGTGGCCGTCCGCTGGGCCGGCGTCAGGTGGCCGTACTCGGGGACGGCCTCGACCCGCAGGTGCACGGGGTCGGCGAAGCGGCGGGAGGAGGGGCGGTACGGGGAGGGGTCGGAGGGGGTGCCGGGGGTCGCGGGCAGGGCCTGGTGCAGCGGGTTGATCTGCACGAAGCCCGCGCCGAGGGCGGCACCCGCCCACCCGGCGAGTTCGGCGAGGTCCCCCAGGTCGCCCATGCCCCAGGAGCGGTCGGACAGCACGGAGTACAGCTGGGCGAGGAACCCCCAGCTGCGGCCGGGGAGTCGGGGCAGCTGCTGCGGGGCGACGACGAGCGGGGCCTGCTGCCGCTTCTCGCCGCTCGCCGCGGTGAGGGTGTGCCGGCCGAGCGGGAGGTCGGCGGGCAGCCAGTGCGAGTGGCCGCGCGGCAACTCCCAACTGCCGCCGCCCTCCAGCTCCACGTACAGCCGGACGTCGGCCGGTACGTCCAGCGCGGTGCGGCGGCCCTGCCGGACCACGATGCACGGCGGCAGCAACCGCTCCCGCTGCTCGGCCCGGTGGCGCTCCAGCGCCTCCCGCACCTCCTCCGGCGACCCGGCCGCCACCCCCAGCGCCCCCAGCACCGCCACCAGCGTCCGCGCCCCCACCGTCTGCCCCCCGGCCCCCGGGTACCGGGTGTCCACCCCGTACGCCCGTGCCAGCGCGACCAGTTCGGCGGGCGGCGGCGGCGCGTCCTGCGCCGGGACCTTCCGTCCTTCGGCTCCGTCACTGTCGTGGTAAGCGGCCACTCGCGGCTCCTGCGATGTCTCGGCAACGCCTGGTCAGGACTCCCAAGTCCTACCCGGGTAACCGCGCGGCGACGCTGTGCGACACGAGTGCGCCTGGTGGTTCGCCCGGTGGCTCAAGAGGCGGCCAGGGGGGTGACGGAGGGTCAGGCCAACGGGATATTCCGGTGCAAACTCGGCATAGCCGTCGGTGACGTTGACACCGGTTCGGGTAGCTGGTGGGGTTGCTCGCATTGTGGTCCAGGCCTGGCGAGGAGGCCCCTGTGCAAGCCCGTGTGTCCGTGGTGGCCGGGCGGCGGCTGCGTCAGCAGTTGGAGCAGAGTCCGGTGCTGCGCGAGGTGCTGGACCATCCGACGGCGCTGGCGGCCCGGCGGGCGACGGCGCGGACGTGCCGTCAGCTGGTGCCGCGGACCGCCGACCGGCTGATCGCCGACCTCAAGGGGACGGAACCGCTGCTGGCGTCGGTGCGGGCGGAGCGCGCGGCCGGGCGGCCGGGGCGGCGGACCCTGCAGATCGCGGCCGGGGTGGTGACCGCGGCGGTGGTCGGCGGGCTGCTGGCCGGGCCGATGCCCTCGGTGGCGTACGCGGCGGGCCCCGGGCCGGACGTGGTGAGCACCGCGCCCCAGACGCCGCTGGGCAGCGTGACGAACCCCCAGGTGTTCCCGCACCCGCAGGAGCAGACCGCGGCCGGACGGGCCGTCACCGTGCCGACCGCCGTGACGCTGGTGACCGCGCCCAAGGTGGACCGGGGCGCGGTGGACGCCGTCCGCGAGGTGCTGACCGTCGCCGGGGCCACCGTGCTGACCCCCCAGGCCGACGGCGGCACCCCCGCCGCCGGCTCGCTGGTGGTGTACATCGGCGGGCCCGCCGAGGGCGCCGAGGGCGAGGCCGACCGGACGCTGCGCCAGCTCGCGGCCGCGGCCGGCGGCAAGGACGGCGGCGCGCCGTCCACCGCGGGCATGCCGCCCGGCGGCTACGTGCTGTCCGCCGGCCAGCTGCCCGCCCAGGGCGGCGGCACGTACGGCGCGGTGGTGCTCGCGGGCGCCGACGCGACCGGCACCTTCTACGCCGCGCAGAGCCTGCGCCAGCTGCTCGCCGCCGTACCCGCAGGTCAGGGCCAGGGGCCGGGCGCGGCCGGGCTCGGCCTGCCCGGCATCACCCTGCGGGACTGGCCCAGCGGCGCGCCGGTGCGCGGCACCGCGGAGGCCTTCTACGGCACCCCGTGGACCGCCCAGCAGCGGCTCGACCAGGTGGACTTCCTGGGCCGCTCCAAGCAGAACTTCTACCTCTACGCCCCGGGCGACGACCCGTTCCGGCTCAGCCGCTGGCGCGACGCCTACCCCGCCAACCAGCAGTCCGAGCTGCGCGAACTCGGCGACCGGGCCCGGCAGAACCACGTCACCCTCGGCTACGCGATCGACCCCGGGCAGTCCCTCTGCTTCAGTTCCGGCAAGGACGTCGACGCCCTGGTCGCCAAGCTGGACGGGCTGCGCAAGCTCGGCTTCACCGCGTTCCAGCTGCAGTTCCTGGACGTCAGCTACGACGAGTGGCACTGCGACGACGACCAGGACGAGTACGGCCGCGGCCCGGCCGCCGCCGCCAAGGCGCAGGCCGCGCTGGTCAAGAAGGTCCAGGACCGGCTGGTCGCCAGGAACCCGGGGCTGGCGCCGCTGTCGATCGTCCCCACCGAGTACCACAAGCAGGGCTCCACGCCCTACCGCAAGGCCCTGGCCGACGCGCTGCCCGGCGGCGTGCAGGTCGCCTGGAGCGGCGGCGGGGCGATCCCGGAGAAGATCACCGGCGCCCAGGCCTCCGACACCGGCAGCCTGTACGGGCACCCGCTGGTCACCATGGACAACTACCCGGTCAACGACGCCAGCCCGGACCGGCTCTTCCTCGGCGCCTACACCGGCCGCGAACCCGAGGTGGCGACCCGCTCCGCGGTGCTGCTGACCGGCGCCATGCAGCAGCCGGTGGCCTCCCGGATAGCCCTCGCCACGGCCGGCGACTTCGCCTGGAACCCGACCGGCTACAAGCCCGAGGACTCCTGGCAGGCGGCCGTGCGCTCGCTGGCCGGGCCGACCGGCGCCAACGCCACCCCCGCCGGCTCGGCCCTGGCCGCCGTCCAGGCGCTGGCCGGCAACAGCACCTCCTCCCCGCTGGCCAAGCAGGAGTCCGGCTACCTCCAGCCGCTGCTCGACCAGTTCTGGGCCAACGCCGAACCCACCTCCGGCGCCACCCCGGACCTCGCCAAGCTGATAGCGGCCGCGGGCCCGCTGCGGGACGCCTTCACCGCCATGGCCGGCGCCCGGCAGACCCTGGCCGGCACCGACGCCACCGCCCAGCTGGCCGCCGAGGCCGGCCCCTGGCTCGGCCCGCTGCGCGACTACGGGCTGGCCGGGCAGGCCGCCCTCGACATGCTGCTGGCCCAGCACGGCGGCGACGGCGCGGCGGCCTGGAAGGCCCGGGTGCAGCTCAACCGGCTGCGCGCCCAGCTCGCCCAGGCCCCGGCGACCATCGGCGCGGGGGTGCTCGCGCCCTTCCTGGACCGGGCCGTGCGCGCCGCCGACAACTGGTCGGGCGTGGTCAGCGGCGGGGTCACCCCCACCACCAGCATGGGCACCGCGCAGGACCACCTGCCCGCGCTGATGACCGACGGCCAGGCCGACACCTTCTACTGGAGCTCCGCTCCCCCGCAGCCCGGCGACTCCGTCGGCGTCGACCTCGGCGCCGGGCGGCCGATCAGCGGCGTCACCGTGCTGATGGGCGGCTGGGGCAACGGCCCCGACGCCCGCACCGCCGTGGACGACTACATCCGCGACGGCGTGCTGGAGTACAGCACCGGCGCGGGCGGCTGGCAGCAGCTCGCCGTGGTGAAGAACCAGAAGACGGTCAGCGCCCAGCTGCCGCCCGGCACCGTGGTGCGGGCCGTACGGCTGCGGGCCACCGCCGCCCAGAAGACCGCCGTCGCGGTGCGCGAGTTCACCGTCACCGCCCCCGACGAGTCCCCGGCCAGCGTCACCGGCGGCCCCGCCGCGCTGCCCGGCTCCTCGGCCGCCGCCGTCCTGGACGGAAACCCGGACACCGCGTACCGCGCCGCCAAGGCGCCCACCGCGCAGGACGAGCCGCTCACCGTCGAGCTCGGCGCGGCCCGCCCGCTGGACCGGCTGACCGTGCTCACCGACCCCACCGTGCACGCCAGCGCCACCGTCGCGGTGCGCCGGGCCGACGGCGGCTGGACGGACATCGGCGTCATCCAGCCCGGCTACAACGAGCTGCCGGCCGGCGGGCAGGTCGCCGACGCGTTCCGGATCACCTGGAAGCCCGGCGGCGACCCGCCGGTGGTCAACCAGGTCATCCCCTGGTACGCGGACATCCCGGCGGCCCGGCTGAGCCTCGCCGACCCGGCCCTGGACGTGGTCACCGGCGCGGCCGCGCCCGCCAGGACCCAGGCCACCGTGGAGGCCGGCCGCCCCGAGGGCACCACCGGCGAACTGCGGGTCGAGGTGCCGGCCGCCGCCAAGGGGCTCACCGTCACCCCGGCCGGGCCGGTCACCGTGCCGCGCGGCGGCCGGGTGGGCGTGCCGCTGCTGGTCACCGCCGTACCGGGCACGCCCTCCGGGACGTACCAGGTGCCGGTGTCCTACGTGGCGGGCGGCACCACCGTGAAGCAGGTGCTGCAGGTCCACGTGGTGCCGCCGACCGGCGGGCCGGACCTGGCGCCCGGCTCCCAGGCCTCCTCCTCGGGCGACGAGACCCCGAACTTCCCGGCCGCGGCGGTCGCCGACGGCGACCCGAAGACCCGCTGGTCCTCGCCGGCCAAGGACGACGCCTGGGTGCAGCTGGCGCTGCCGCAGGCCGTCCACCTGGGCGCGGCGACGCTGCACTGGCAGTCCGCGTACGCCTCCTCGTACAAGATCCAGGTCTCCTCGGACGGCAGCAGCTGGACGGACGCCGCGACGGTCGACAACGGCAAGGGCGGGGACGAGACGGTGCGCTTCGACGCCTCGAACGTCCGGTACGTACGGATGCAGGGCGTGGCGCGGGCCACCAAGTTCGGCTACTCGCTGTACGGGATCGAGCTCTACGCCGTCACGGCGCCGGCCGCTCCGCCGCAGCCGCCGACCCCGCCGGTGGCCCCGGCGGGCCAGCCGGGGACGCAGCCCGGCACGCAGCCCGGCACGCCGGCGGTGCCGCCCAAGCAGTGAACGCGGCGGGCCGCCGGGCTCCCCTTCGCGGGGGGCGCGGCGGCCCATGAGGCGCGTACCGACGGTGTGACGGGCGGGCCCTTGTGGTGCTGGGGTCAGGCGGAGAGCGGTTCGGGCTGCTCGCCGCGGCGGACGGGGGCGGGGTGGGCGACGTGCGCCCGGCCGATCGGGACGGAGTGGTTCGGCTCCGTATGGTCGTGGTGCTCGTACTCGCCCCACTGCGGGGCGCGCAGTTGGTCGCCGCCGCCGTACGGCTCCAGGTAGGGCCGCCAGCGCGGGTCCTTGATCCCGGTGCCGATGATCCGCCAGGCGAGGCCGCTGGGCGGTGCGGGCGGGCGTTTCATCCGCCAGCCGAGCTCGGTCAGGTGGCGGTCGGCCTTGGTGTGGTTGCAGCGGCGGCAGGCCGCCACCACGTTGTCCCACCGGTGCTGGCCGCCCCGACTGCGCGGGATGACGTGGTCGACGCTGGTTGCGGCGGCCCCGCAGTAGACGCAGCGGCCGTGGTCCCGGGCGAACAGCGCCCGGCGGGTGAGCGGGACGGGCCCGCAGAACGGGACCCGCACGAAGCGGGTCAGGCGGACGACGGACGGCGCCGGAAGGGCGCTGGTGGCGCTGTGCAGAGTGACTCCCGAGTCCTCCAGGCTGACCGCCTTGTGGTTGAGGACCAGGATGAGTGCGCGGCGCATCGATACGACGCCGAGTGGCTCGTAGGACGCGTTGAGGACCAGGACATGCGGCACGGATGCCTCCTTGGACGCCTGCGGCGCGTGGCTCGCGCCGGGACGAGCGGTTGGATCGCGCAACGAGTGCGTGATCTCCCCCAGTGTCGCCTTACGCCTTCGTACGGCGCCACCACTCCTGTGTAACGGACCTGACGTGAACTCCGGGTGTGGTCTCCGTCATACCCCGTAGTACCCGGTATGCCCTGGGGAAGGTCCACTTGCACCCCCGCGCCGCCGGGCCCGGCGCGGCGGACCGCCGGGGAGGTGCGGCTCGGCCGGTCGGAGCAGCCCCGGGGGCCGTACGGCGGGCGGGGGCACGGCCGTTCGGGGGTGGTGGGACCGGTGGTGCGGGGGTGGTGGGGGGACGGTGCCGGGGCGGTGCGGGCCGCGCGGGCCGGGGAGCGCACCGGGGCGTTGACGGGGCGTCCGGGACGGGCCGCACGCCCACCGGTGTGTCCGGGCTGGTGTTCGGTGCCGGATAGGCTGGCCCGCACGGTCCGCGGGCCGCTCGTGCGGCGCGGGACCGGGTCACGCCCCCAGCAAGGAAGGTCCCGCACGTGTTCCGCTCCGGCGCCACCGGTCCGACCGACGCGTCCTCGACGCTCTCCACCCCGACGCCGGCCCCCTCCGCCACCACACCGCAACTGCCGGACCTGCGCATCCCCACCAGCGCGCAGGAGGTCACCGACACCACCAAGCAGGCGGCCAGCTGGTTCGACACCCACTGGCAGAGCTGGCTGGCCGGCGGCCTCCGGATCGTCCTCATCATCGTGCTGGCCCTGGTGCTGCGGGCCGTGGTGAACAAACTGGTCACCCAGCTGATAGCGCGGATGACGCGCAGCCACGACCAGCACCGGGAGGAGAGCCGGTTCGGCGGGCTGCTGGCCAACCACGGGGTGGTCAACCCGGAGCGGCGGCAGCAGCGCTCGGAGGCGATCGGCTCGGTGCTGCGCAGCCTGGCCTCCTTCACCATCCTGGGCACGGCCGCGCTGATGGTGCTCTCCGCGCTCGGGATGAACCTGGCGCCGCTGCTGGCGAGCGCCGGTGTGGCCGGTGTGGCGATCGGTTTCGGCGCCCGCAACCTCGTCACGGACTTCCTCTCCGGGGTCTTCATGATCATGGAGGACCAGTACGGCGTCGGCGACGAGATCGACACCGGGGTGGCCACCGGCACCGTGCTGGAGGTCGGCCTGCGGGTCACCAAGCTGCGCGGGGCCAACGGCGAGATCTGGTACATCCGCAACGGCGAGGTGAAGCGGATCGCCAACATGAGCCAGGGCTGGGCGACCGCCTCGGTGGACGTGCAGGTCGGGTACAAGGAGGACCTCCAGCGGGTCGAGGACCTCATCCAGGAGACCGCCGAGGCGCTGTCCAAGGAGGCGCCGTACGACGAACTGGTCTGGGCGCCGGTCTCGATCCTCGGCGTGGAGTCGGTGGCGGCCGACTCGGTGGTGGTCCGGATCGAGGCCCGCACGGCCCCGGGCAAGGCCCCCCTGATCTCCCGGGCGCTGCGCCAGCGCCTCAAGACGACCTTCGACCTGGCCGGTATCAAGGTCAAGGAGGAGGCCGCCGCCGTCGCCACCGGCGTCTCGATCACCGCGGCGGAGCCCTCCCCGCCCTCCGCCCTCTCCGACCCCACCTCCCCCCGCTACCGCGCCACCGAGCCCATCCCCCAGCCGAAGCCCCCGACGGACGACCCGACGCTCACCAAGCCGTAACGGTTCGGCGGTACACAGAGCCCCGCTCCCCACCACGATGGGGGCGGGGCTCTCCGCTTCCCCGCGGGGCGGGAGGTCACGGATCTACGGGCAGGGCACGCCGTGCTCCAGATAGACGGTCGCGGACCGCGCCCTCGCCGTGCACGCGGCATGGACGCGGCGGGCGAGGCGCGGGATGTGGACTTCGTCGAGCTGGTCGGTGGCGTGGAAGGCGTACTCGCCGATCTCCACCTGGTCGACGGTGATGCTGTCGAGCTCGTCGGCGGAGAGGACGCCACCGTCGAAGACGAAGAGGAGCTTGTCGCCCTCGGTGGAGTGGGGTGCCCAGTCGGCGACGAGCAGGCGACCGATCGGCGGGGTGATGCCGAGTTCTTCCTTGACCTCGCGGGCCGCGCCCTCGCTCGGGGTCTCACCGGCGTGCAGGTAACCGCCCGGGATCTCCCAGCCCGGCTTGTAGGTCGGCTTCACGAGGAGGACGCGGTCGTCCTCGTCGAAGAAGAGCACGCCGGCGGCGGTACGGGGCTGGGCCACGACCTCGGGGGCCTGGGAGTCGCTCATGACGACGACTGTAGCCACCCAACCGCATCACGCGACGATCTGGAAGCGCTGCGCGACGCCTGCCGGCAAGTAGCCGGGTTTGCCGCGCTGTTGGCGGCCCAGTTGGTCACCAGGTGCCGGGGAGGGTGAAGTGGTAGCGGACTTTGCTCGGGGGCCGTTCCTCAGCGCCCTGGCGGGTGGCGGGAAGGGGCTTGGGATCGACCGAGTACGTTCCCTACTTGGGGGCCGGCGGGAGGTTAGGGAGCGTGCGCGGAGCCTGATCGCGCGCGCGGAACCCGAAGCTGATGAGGGTGACGCTCTCTCCGGCACTGAGCGGCGTTCGGCCGTGAGTGGGCTTGATGCCCCCTTGGCTCGCCAAGGGGGCATCGTTGTCGACCAGTACTTCCACTGCACGCCTCTCCCTGGAGGAGGCCTGAGCCCTTCCAGTCCTTATTTCCCTCTCGATTTCCCAAGACCCCCTTCTGCTGATATCGGGTTTTTCTTGCGGTGGCCCCCCCCCCCCCCCGGGGCCCCCCCAAACAAAAAAAGAAAAACCCAAACAAAAAACCACATCCCCAACAAAGACCACCCCCCAAACAACAACATTAAAAATGTGTTGTGAAACGATG
>NZ_JBHYGR010000018.1:24201-70009 GCF_042738155.1 Kitasatospora sp. NPDC059088
CAGGTCGACTTTCTATTATATTTTCACCATATTATCACCCACACCCCTATTTGGTTTTTTTGTTTTTTTGCGGGCGGGCCCCCGCGCCGCCCGGGGGCCCACCGCAAGCAATTCAAGGAAGCCCTCAACGATCCAGCGAGAGCCCGAAAGACGACCTCCCCCATTTCACTTCGTTTCCATTGGTGTCGTCTCTCGGTGCGCCGAGGGGCCACACCGCAATCCCCTCTTCTTCAGGAGTCCCGCCCCCGGTTGGGTGGGGGCGGGGCCCGCCGTGGGTCCGGTAACGCTTCGGCATCCGAGGGTGTGGGGGGCATTGACACTGTGCTGACGGGGATCGTACGGTCCTGTTCCGAGCGACTGGAAAGTTTCCTAACAGTTCACGCAGGGGCGGCGGAAGGGGAGGATCCCGGCATGACCAAGAGCACCGCCAAGGCTCCACTCGCCGGTACGCCGAGCCTGTTGCGCGCCATCAACGACCGGGCCGCGCTGGAACTGCTGCTGGAGAACGGGCCGTTGTCCCGGACGCAGATCGGCGCGTTGACCGGGTTGTCGAAGCCGACGGCCTCGCAGTTGCTGTCCCGGCTGGAGGCGGCCGGGCTGGTGCTGCCGGTCGGGACGACGGAGGGTGGGCCGGGGCCCAACGCGCAGCTGTACCAGGTGAATCCGGCGGCCGGGTACGTGGCCGGGCTGGACGTCACCAACAGCGGGATCCGGGTCGCCGTCGCCGACATCACCGGCAACACGCTGACCGAGCACACCGTGTCGACCAAGGGCGTCCCGGCCGCCGGGACCGTGCCGCGGGTGGCCGCGGCCGTCGCCGAGGCGGTGCGCGCCGCCGGGGTGCCCGCGGGGGGTCTGCGGACGGTCGCGATCGGGCTCGGCGGTGCGCCGGACCCGGTCACCGGGAAGCTGCGCTACGCCTCGCACCTGCCCGGTTGGCACTCGCCGCGGCTGGTGGAGGAGCTGACCGGGGCGATCGGCGCGCCGGTGTCGATCGAGAACGACGTGAACCTGGCCGCGGTCGCCGAGCAGGTCTCCGGTGCGGCGGCCGGCTTCGAGGACTTCGTGCTGCTCTGGGCCGAGTCGGGGGTCGGCGCCGCGGTCGTGATCGCCGGGCGGCTGCACCGCGGCTTCACCGGCGGCGCCGGGGAGGTCGGCTACATGCCGGTGCCCGGCTCGCCGGTCGAGTGGGACGCCCGGCGCCGCAAGTTCGGCGGCTTCCAGGACCAGGTCGGGGCGGTCGCCGTCCGGACCCTGGCCCGCGAGCACGGGCTCGGCGCGCCCACCGCCGAGGAGTCGGTCGCCAAGGCCCTGGAGACCCCGGGTGCCGGCGACGCGTTCCTCACCGAACTGGCCGGGCGGCTCGCCGTCGGGCTGTCCGTGATCGTCGCCGTGGTCGACCCCCAGCTGGTGGTCCTCTCCGGCGCGGTGCCGAACGCGGGCGGCGAACGCCTGCGCGCGCTCGTCGAGGACGAACTGGCCCGGGTCTGCCACGCCCGGCCGGAGATCCGCAGCAGTGCCCTGTCCGGTTCGCCCGTCCTGCTCGGCGCCCTGCAACGGGCCCTCACGGACGCCCGTGAGGCGGTCTTCTCCACCCACTAGCGCTCCCCGCTCCCCCGCTCCCCCCGCTTCCCTGCTCCCGCCCCGCTCCCGCTCCCGCTCTCCAAGACGCCCTGCACCCACCTCTCCCCCAACCCCTACGCGGGCCCCGAGGCAATGACGCCTGTCCGCGCACCCCCAGGAGGACCTCGAAGTGCACGCCACCCCCTCCCGCAGAGGCCGCCGCACCGTCGCCGCCGTCGCCGGCAGCGCCGTCCTGACCCTGCTCGCCTCCGCCTGCACCGGTTCCAGCGAGTCCGGCGGCAACGACGACTCCGCCAGCGGCAAGGACGTCACCATCACCTTCTGGCACGGCTGGAGCCAGGACAACGAGGTGAAGGCGATCAACGACACCATCGCCGCCTTCGAGAAGGCCCACCCCAACATCCACGTCAAGCCGGTCGGCAACGTCGCGGACGACAAGGTCAACCAGGCCCTGCGGGCCGGCGGGGACGACGCGCCGGACGTGGTGTCCTCCTTCACCACCAACAACGTCGGCATGTTCTGCTCGACGAAGGCGTTCATCGACCTCAAGCCCCAGCTGCAGAAGAGCGGCATCGACGCGGCCAAGACCTTCCCGGCCGCGATGCTCAACTACACCCAGTTCCAGGGCAACCAGTGCTCGCTGCCGCTGCTCGGCGACGCGTACGGCCTGTACTACAACAAGAAGGCCTTCGCCGCGGCCGGCATCTCCGCGCCGCCGAAGACCTTCAGCGAGTTCGCCGCGGACGCCAAGGCGCTGACGCTCGCCGACGGCGACTCGTACAAGCAGCTCGGCTTCATGCCGCTGTACCACGGCTACGAGTCCACCACCGAGCACTTCCTCGGCCAGTACGGCGCCACCTACTTCGGCGCCGACGGCAAGTCGAACCTGGCCGCCGACCCCAAGGTCGCCGCGATGCTCGACTGGCAGAAGGGCATGGTCGACCAGCTCGGCGGCTACGCCAAGCTGGAGAAGTACCGCGCCACCTTCGGCGAGGAGTTCAGCGCCAAGAACCCCTTCCACACCGGTCAGGTCGCGATGGCCATCGACGGTGAGTGGCGGACCGCCTCGCTCGCCGAGAACAAGCCCGACTTCGACTGGGCCACCGCGCCGTTCCCGGTGCCGGACGACCAGGCCGACACCTACGGCCGCGGCTACCAGACCGGCACCATCGTCGGCATCGCCAGCACCAGCAAGAAGCAGACCGCGGCCTGGGAGTTCGTGAAGTTCCTGACCACCGACACGGACGCCGTGGTCAACTTCGCCAACGCCATCCACAACGTGCCGAGCACCTTCGACGCGCTGAGCTCGCCGAAGCTGGTCAGCGACCCGAACTTCAAGACCTTCCTGGACGTCGCCAAGAACCCGAACTCGGGCACCACCCCGGCCAGCGTCAACGGCGGCGCCTACATCGTCTCGCTGCAGAACCTCGGCTACGACTACGAGTCCGGCAAGCAGACCGACCTCAAGGCGGGCCTCGCCGCCACGGCCAAGCAGGTCGACACCGACATCGCCCAGGCGAAGTAGCGGGAACGGTCCACGGAGCACCCCATGTCAATCGCGTTCGGCACCCGCAAGGGCGCCGCGACCACCGACCCGGCGACGCCCTCCACGCAGCAGCTGCTGCGCCGGAAGCGCCGCCGGGAGGCGGCCCGCACCCTCGCCTTCCTCTCCCCCTGGCTGATCGGGTTCAGCGTCTTCTTCGTCTACCCGCTGGTCTCCACCGCCTACTTCTCCTTCACCCGGTACAACGGCATCGGCGCCGCGACCTTCAACGGCCTCAAGAACTGGGACTACGTCCTCAACCAGCTGCCGACCTTCTGGCAGGGCCTGCGCAACACCCTGTGGCTGGTGCTGATCATGGTGTCGCTGCGGGTCGCCTTCGGGCTCGGCATCGGGATGCTGATCACCAAGGTCAAGACCGGCGCGGGCTTCTTCCGCACCGTCTTCTACCTGCCGTACCTGGCCCCGCCGGTGGCCGCCACCGTCGCCTTCGCCTTCCTGCTCAACCCGGGCACCGGCCCGCTGAACCACCTGCTGGGCGAGCTCGGCCTGCCGCAGCCCGGCTGGTTCGCCGACCCGGACTGGTCCAAGCCCGCGCTCACCCTGCTCGCCATGTGGGGCATCGGCGACCTGATGGTCATCTTCATGGCCTCGCTGCTGGACGTGCCCAAGGAGCAGTACGAGGCGGCCGAACTGGACGGCGCCGGCCCGTTCCAGCGGTTCCGGTACGTCACGCTGCCGAACATCTCGCCGATCATCATGTTCGCGGTGGTCACCGGGGTCATCCAGACCATGCAGTACTACACCCAGGCGATCGTCGCCGGGAAGGTCGCCAGCGGCATCGCGGGCAACTCCGGCCAGCAGTTCGAACCCGGCTACCCCCAGGGCTCCACCTGGACCCTGCCCCAGATGGTCTACAACCTCGGCTTCCAGCGCTTCAACTACGGTGCGGCCTGCGCCGTCGCGATGGTGCTGTTCGTCATCTCGATGGCCGTCACCTCGATCCTGCTCCGCCGCAAGTCCGGCTTCATGGCGAGCGACGACTAGCGGACAGTGAGGACCCGACCATGACTCTCAGCTCCACGCTCCCGAAGCCCCCCGCGGGCGCCTCCCGCACCGGCACCGCGGCCGCCCGCGCCGCCCGGCGCCGCGCGCTCCTCAACTGGGTGGCGGTGCACTCGCTGGCGATCGCCGCCGCGCTGTTCTTCCTGCTGCCCTTCGTCTTCGTCTTCCTCACCTCGGTGATGAACGACCAGCAGGCGCTCACCACCGACTACTGGCCCACCTCCTGGAACTGGGGCAACTACGGCCAGGTCTGGCACACCCCCGGCTTCCTCACCTGGTGGCGCAACACCCTGGTGTACGCCTGCGCCGGCACCCTGCTGACCGTCGTCTCCAGCCTGCCGGTCGCCTACGCGCTCGCCAAGTTCCGCTTCCGCGGCCGCAACCTGGCCCTGATGGCCGTCATCGCGATGATGATGCTGCCGCCGCAGGTCACCGTCATCCCGATGTTCCTGTTCTGGACCAAGCAGCTGGGCCTCGGCGGCTCGCTCTGGCCGCTGATCATCCCGATGGCCTTCGGCGACGCCTTCTCGATCTTCCTGCTGCGCCAGTTCCTGCTGACCATCCCCAAGGAGTACCTGGAGGCCGCCCGGATCGACGGCTGCGGCGACCTGCGCACCCTGCTGCGGGTCGTGCTGCCGATGGCCAAGCCGGCCATCGCCGCCGTCGCCCTGTTCCAGTTCTTCTACTGCTGGAACGACTACTTCGGCCCGCAGATCTACGCCAGCAACAACCAGCAGGCCTGGACGCTCAGTTACGGCCTGGAGTCGTTCAAGGCCGCCCACCACACCAACTGGAACCTCACCATGGCCGCCACCCTGCTGGTGATGGCACCGGTGATCGTCCTCTTCTTCTTCGCACAGAAGGCCTTCATCGAAGGCGTGACACTGACAGGGGTCAAGGGCTGATGTCCGCACTCAAGTTGGCCATCGTCGGCGGCGGTTCGACGTACACCCCGGAGCTGATCGACGGCTTCGCCCGGCTGCGCGACACCCTTCCGGTCGGCGAACTGGTCCTGATCGACCCGGCCGCCGAACGGCTGGAGCTGATCGGCGGACTGGCCCGGCGGATCTTCGCCAAGCAGGGCCACTCCGCCACCGTCACCGTCACCACCGACCTGGCGGCGGGCGTCGCCGATGCCGACGCCGTCCTGCTCCAGCTGCGGGTCGGCGGCCAGGCCGCGCGCGACCAGGACGAGACCTGGCCGCTGGAGTGCGGCTGCGTCGGCCAGGAGACCACCGGCGCGGGCGGGCTCGCCAAGGCGCTGCGCACCGTGCCGGTCGTCCTGGACATCGCCGAGCAGGTCCGCCGCACCAACCCGGACGCCTGGATCGTCGACTTCACCAACCCGGTCGGCATCGTCACCCGGGCCCTGCAGAGCGCCGGGCACAAGGCCGTCGGGCTGTGCAACGTCGCCATCGGCTTCCAGCGCAAGTTCGCCGGGCACCTGGGGGTGGACCCGGAGCTGGTCCGGCTGGACCACGTCGGGCTCAACCACCTCACCTGGGAGCGCGGGGTCACCCTGCTGGACGGCCCGGGGGCCGCCGGCGGCCGCGAGGTGCTGCCGGAACTGCTGCGGGACTTCGGCAAGGAGATCGCCGAGGACCTCCACCTGCCGCAGGCCTTCGTGCAGCGGCTCGGCGTGGTGCCCTCCTACTACCTGCGCTACTTCTACCAGCACGACGCGGTGGTCGAGGAGCTCAGGGTGCAGGGCTCGCGGGCCGCCCAGGTCGCCGAGATCGAACGGCAGTTGCTGGAGCTGTACGCCGACCCGGCCCTCGACACCAAGCCGGAACTGCTCGGCAAGCGCGGCGGGGCCTTCTACTCGGAGGCCGCCGTCCAGCTGATCGCCGCCCTGCTCGGCACCGGCGGCGGGACCTCCGTCCAGGTCGTCAACACCCGCAACGACGGGGTGCTGCCGTTCCTGCCGGACGACGCCGTCATCGAGGTGCCCGCCGAGGTGGACGCCCGCGGCGTGCGGCCGCTGCCGCAACGGCCGGTCGAGCCGCTGTTCGCCGGCCTGGTCGCCGCCGTCACCTCGTACGAGCACCTCGCGCTCGACGCCGCCCTGCGCGGCGGCCGCGACCGGGTCTTCGACGCCCTGCTCGCGCACCCGCTGGTCGGCCAGATCGAACTCGCCGACCGGCTCACGGACCGGCTGCTCGCCCACAACCGCGAGCACCTCTCCTGGGCCTGAGAGCCCTCACCGGGCCCCCCGCGTGGGGGCCCGGTCCCCGGCCGGAGCTCGCGGCCGGGCCACGTACGAGCCGCGGGGACCTGATGACCCACCAGCCCGAACCACTCCTGCCCGGCGTCCTCGCCATCGACGCGGGCAACTCCAAGACCGACGTCGCCCTGATCGGCGCCGACGGCACCGTCCGCGGGACCGCCCGCGGCGGCGGCTTCGCCCCGCAGAAGATCGGCGGCGCGGCGGCCGTCGCGGGCCTCGCCCCGCTGGTCGAGGAGGCCGCCGCGGCGGCCGGATTCCCGTCCTTCCGCGGCGTGCTGACCAGCCACGTCAGCGCCTGCCTGGCCAACGCCGACCTCCCGGTGGAGGAGGAGGCGCTGCGCGCAGCCCTGGAATCGCACCCGTGGGGGCTCAGCAACACCGTCGTCAACGACACCTTCGGCCTGCTGCGGGCCGGCACCGACGGCCCGCGCGGGGTCGCGGTGGTCTGCGGCGCCGGGATCAACTGCGTCGGGCTGCTGCCGGACGGGCGCACCGCCCGCTTCCCGGCCCTCGGCGAGCTCACCGGCGACTGGGGCGGCGGCGGCGGACTGGCCGCCAGCAGCATGTGGCACGCCGTCCGCGCGGAGGACGGGCGCGGCGGGCCCACCGGGCTCGCCGCGGCCATCGCCGAGCACTTCGGCCTGTCCAGCGCCGGGGCCGTCGCCGAGGCCGTCCACCTCGGGCACCTGCCGGCCAGCCGGCTGCACGAGATCGTCCGGGTGCTGTTCGCGGTCGCGAACGCCGGGGACGCCGTCGCCCGGGAGCTGATCGACCGGCAGGCCGACGAGATCGTCCGGCTGGCCGTGGTCGCCCTCGGCCGGCTGGACCTGCTGGACTCCGCCACCCCGGTGGTGCTCGGCGGCGGGGTGCTCGCCTCCCGGCAGCCGCTGCTGCTCGACAACCTGAGGGAGCGGCTGGCCCGGGCCGCGCCGCTGGCCGAGCCGCGGGTGGTCGTCGCGCCGCCGGTGCTGGGCGCCGCGCTGCTCGGGCTGGACCACCTGGGCGTGGACGCGGCCGCGCAGGCGCGGGTGCGCGGGGCGTACGAGGCGCAGCCGGCGGTCACGGTCTGACACCTGGCGCCTGGCGCCTCGCCCCTGGCGTCCGACACCTGGCGCCTGCCCCCTGAACCTCCCGCCCCCACCGGACCCGCACGTCCGGCGGGGGCGGGAACCGTACGGTGCGCGCCGCTCGTGGTACCCGGGTACCGACCACCGCCGCCGCCCGGGGAGACTTGTGTCATGGCCGTGCCCCGTACCCTCCTCGCCGCCGCCGCCCTGACCGGACTCACCCTGGCCGGACTCACCGGCTGCACCCCCGCGGACTCCCGCCCGACGGTGACCGCCGCCTCCTCGGCCGAGGCCCTCGCCGACGAGGGCCTGGACGACCCGCTGCTGGACGGCGACGACGACTTCGCCGACGAGGAGGCCTACACCGCCACCGGCACCGCCGCGGGCACCGTCGCCGCCGCACCCGGCGCACCCGTCGACCCCGCCCCGGAGTGCACCGCGCCCGCCCTGCGGCCCGGCCACCAGGTGCTGGTCGTGGTCGCCGCCGGCCCGGCCGAACTCACCGCCCAGCCCGCCCAGTTCGCCTGCACCCCGCCCCGCTACGAGGCCACCGGCTCGCCCGTCCACTACGGCTTCGCGGCGGCCGGCGTCACCGCCACCCTGATCGACCGCCCGCGCGGGGAGAGCGCGCGGCCCGTCCACCTGGACGAACTGGTCACCCACCTCAACGACTGCCTGGCCGAACGCGACCCGGCCGATCCGTACGGCTGCCACGGCAACGCCTACGACGTCGTGCTGGACTCGCACGGGCGGATCATGCGCATCACGGAGGTCCGGGGCACGGAGCTCCAGGGCGCGGACGTCCAGGGCACGGAAGACCCGGAGGTCGAGGGCGCGCAGCGCTGAGCCGGGCGGCGGGCCGGGCCGGGGCGGGCCGGGGCGGGCCGGGGCGGGCCGCCATACGGTGTAGAAGGCCCCTTCAACTGTTGAGGCATGTCTTCGTCAAGCGCGTCAACCACCTGTCAACTGCGGGTTTTTGACGTTCAATACCTCGTCCGGGGCCGCTCTTGGGGCTGGTCTTACTCCCGGCGTCGTTGACCCGGTTTCCGCGGCGGTGCTTTGCTTCCCGCCGTCGGCAGTGAACCGGTCCCCCATCCCCGTTTCACCGACCGTCCCTGACGGGCGGTCGGTGGACACCGGCCTGCCGTCGTCGCTCCTCCCCCTTTGTCCCCCACGGTGTCGCCGCGCCCCCACCGGCGTGCGGTCGGCATGAGAGAGGAACCCTCACGATGGGCATCTCCCCCACTTCCCGCCGGGCACGGGTCCGGGCCCTGACCGGGCTCAGCGCGCTGGCGCTGGCCGCCACCGGCTTCGCCGCCGCGCCGGCCGCCCAGGCCGACCAGCCGGGCAGCGAGTTCGCCGGGCAGTCCCACCCGTACCGGCACGGCACCGTCCCGACCAAGGAGGCCGCCGAGCACGCCAACGCCGCCTCCGCGGCCGCGAGCCGCACCACCAACCTCAAGTACGGCGGCGGGGTCGACGGCATCGGCGTCACCACCGGCGCCCCGAAGGTGTACGTGGTCTTCTGGGGCTCCCAGTGGGGCACCGCGGGCACCGACGCCAACGGCTACACCACCCTGTCCGGCGACCCGTCCGGCGAGGCCGTCCGGGCGCAGCAGCTGTACAAGGGCCTCGGCACCAACAGCGAGACCTGGTCCGGCGTCATGACCCAGTACTGCGAGGGCGTCGCCAAGGGCGCCACCACCTGCGGCTCCACCGCCGCGCACGTCGGCTACCCGACCGGCGGCGCGCTGGCCGGGGTCTGGGTGGACAACTCGGCCACCGCCCCGGGCCAGGCCACCGGCAACCAGATCGCCAACGAGGCCATCAAGGCCGCCGGGCACTTCGGCAACACCACCGCGGCCGCCAACCGCAACGTGCAGTACGTGGTGCTCTCGCCGACCGGCACCCACCCGGACGGGTTCAACACCTCGACCGGCAACTTCTGCGCCTGGCACGACTGGAACGGCGACACCACGCTGACCGGCGGCGCGGCCACCTCCCCCTACGGCGACGTGGCGTTCAGCAACGACCCGTACGTGACCGACATGGGCACCTCCTGCGGCCAGAACTACGTCAACAGCGGCAGTGCGGGCCTGCTGGACGGCGTGACCATGGTGTTCGGCCACGAGTACGCGGAGACGGTCACCGACCAGAACCCGGCCGGCGGCTGGACCGACTCCTCCGGCTCGGAGAACGCCGACAAGTGCGCCTGGAAGGGCGTCGGCGGCACCGGCGGCTCGCAGAACGTGGCCTTCGCGACCGGCTCGTTCGCGATGCAGGGGACCTGGTCGAACGCGGTCAGCGGGTGCCAGATCTCGCACGCGATCGTCCACTGAGCGGTCGGGCACTGAGCGGTCGGGCACTGAGCGGTCGGGGACCGAACGGTCGGGGACCGACCGACGTCGCCTGAACGCCTCCGAACGCCGTCCCCCGAGCAGCGTGGGGCAGCTCGGGAGCTGACGGGACCGACGGATCGGACGGGCCGGAGGGGTCTTGTGCCCTGACGATCCGGTACGGGGGAAGCGCCGGGGCGGGCTGTGCGGGCCCGCCCCGGCGCTTCGCGCTGTCCGGGGCCGGCCACCGGGGCGGCACCGTCACGAGGGCGCGACGAGCCCGAACTCGTAGGCGTGGATGACCAGGTGGACCCGGTCCCGGGCGCCCAGCTTGGTGAACAGCCGGGCGACGTGCGCCTTGGCGGTGGCCACGCTGATGGTGAGTTCCTCGGCGATCTCCGTGTTGGACAGGCCGCGGCCGACCAGGGTGAGCACCTCGCGTTCGCGCCCGGTGATGCCCTCGGCGGACGTCCGCGGCCGGGCGGCCGTGTCTGGGCGGGCGGCGAACTCGCCGATCAGCCGGCGGGTGATGCCCGGCGCGAGCAGGGCGTCCCCGGCGGCGACCACCCGGACGCCGTCCAGGATGGTCTCCAGGGCGAGGTCCTTGACCAGGAAGCCGCTCGCCCCGGCGCGCAGCGCGCCGTACACGTAGTCGTCGTCGTCGAAGGTGGTCAGGACCAGCACGTGGGTGGGCAGGTCCGGGTCGGCGAGGATCCGGCGGGTGGCCTCGATGCCGTCCATGCCGGGCATCCGGATGTCCATCACGGCGACGTCCGGGCGCAGTCGGGCGACCACGTCGACGGCCTCGGCGCCGTTGCCGGCCTCGCCGACCACCTCCAGGTCGGGGGCGTCGGCGATGAGCACGCGCAGGCCGGTGCGGATCAGCGGCTGGTCGTCGACCAGGACGACGCGGATCACGGTCCCACCTCCAGGGGGGTCGGTTCGGGGCTCCCGGCGGGCACGGCCGGGAGCGGCAGCAGGGCGGCCACCCGGAAGCCGCCGCCGGGGCGCGGGCCGGCGCTGAACTCGCCGTCCAGCAGGGCGACCCGCTCGCGCATCCCGGCCAGGCCGTAGCCGGTGCCGGGGGTGGCCGTGGGCGTGCCGGCGCCGAGGTCGACGACGGTGACGGCGAGGTGCTCGGGCGCGTACGCGACGGTGACGTGGCAGTCCCGGGTGCCGGAGTGCTTGACCACGTTGGTGACCGCCTCCTGGACGATCCGGTAGGCGGCGAGGTCCACCTCGGGCGGCAGCGCCCGGGCCTCGCCGCTGCGGCTGAGCGCGACCCGCACCCCGGCGCCGGCCGCCTTCTCCCGCATCCGCTCCAACTCGTCCAGCCCGGGCGCCACTTCGAGCGGTGCGGACTCGCCCTCGCCCTGCCGCAGCGCGCCGAGCATCCGGCGCAGCCCGGCCAGGGTCTCCCGGCTGGTGGCCTCGATGGCGTTCAGCGCGTTGCGGGTCTCGGCGGGCTGGGTGTCCATGACCCGGCTGCCCATGCCCGCCTGGATCGCGATGATGCCGATGTTGTGGGCCACCATGTCGTGCAACTCGCGGGCGATCCGCAGCCGTTCGGCGGTGACGGCCTGCTCGGCGGCGCGGCCGCGCAGCGCCTCGGTGTGGGCGCGGCCCTGGCGGACGGTGTTGCCGATCAGCCAGGCGATCAGGACGGTCGCGGCGATGCCCAGGTAGGCGTACGGGTTCACCGGGTAGCCGTTGACGGCGCCCCAGGCGAACAGCGTGGCGAGCACGGTCAGCGGCATCGCCACCGCGATCGTCGAGAGCAGGCGGGAGCGGGTGACCACGCAGTAGCCGACCACCGCCTCGGCGATCAGGAACTGCACCGGCGCGGTCGCCGTGACCGTCCACATCCCGAGCGAGAAGACGCCACCCGCCAGCGCGACCGCGACCGCCGCCAGCGGCAGCCGCACCAGCAGGAAGGCGACCAGCGTGGTGACCACGGCGGTGACCACCAGGGCCATGTCCTCGGTGTTGCCGTCGTAATTGAACAGGTGGCTCAACTCGTTGTCCCGGGTGAAGAACCGGAACACCACGATGGACGTCCAGAACGCCGCCACCCACACGCCCGCGGGCAGGCGCCTGAGCAGCGGCGGGCGGGGTTCGGTGATCATGACGCGATGGTAGCGGCGGGCCGTCGGACGGCGCATCGGCCCGCGGGCGTAATCCCCGGGGCGGGGGCCGCCGCTCCCGGTTGTGGCCCGCCGCCCGATGCCCGATCACGCCCCCGACCGGCAGCGTTGTCCCCGTGATCGAGATCGAGCGACTGACCAAGCGGTACGGCGCCACCACGGCCGTCGACCAGTTGACCTTCACCGTCCGGCCGGGCACCGTCACCGGCTTCCTGGGGCCCAACGGCGCGGGCAAGTCCACCACCCTGCGCATGGTCCTGGGCCTCAACACCCCCACCGCGGGCGCCGTCACCGTCGACGGGGTGCCGTTCGCCGGCCGCCCGCGCGGCCTGCGGCACGTCGGCGCCCTGCTGGACGCCGGGGACGTGCACGGCGGCCGCAGCGCCCGGGCCCACCTGTCCGCACTGGCCCGCAGCAACCGGATCCCGCTCGGCCGGGTGGCCGAGGTGCTCGCCGAGGTCGGCCTCGGCAAGGCCGCGGACCGGCGGATCGGCGGCTACTCGCTGGGGATGAAGCAGCGCCTGGGCATCGCCGGGGCCCTGCTCGGCGACCCGCCCGTACTGCTCTTCGACGAGCCGCTGAACGGCCTCGACCCCGAGGGCGTGCTCTGGGTGCGCGGCCTGTTCCGCCGCCTCGCGGACGAGGGCCGCACCGTCTTCGTCTCCAGCCACATGATGGCCGAGATGGAGCACACCGCCGACCGGCTGGTGGTGATCGGCCGCGGCCGGCTGATCGCCGACGAGAGCCTGGGCGAGTTCTCGGCCCGGTACGCGGAGTCGAGCGTGGCCGTCCGGGCACCGGAACTCGCCCAACTGGTGCCCGTGTTGCGCACCGAGGGGGCCGAAGTCGGCCTGTCGGAGCCGCAGTTCGGTGTCGTCACCGGGATGGCCGCGGCCCGGATCGGTGAACTCGCGCTGCGCCACGGCGTGGTGCTGCACGAGCTGGCGACCCGGACGTCGTCCCTGGAGTCGGCGTTCATGTCCCTGACCGCCGACAGCGTCGAGTACCTGGCAGGAGAGAGCCGATGAGCACCACGACCCTGATCCGCACCGAGAGCGCCCGCTCGACGGAACCCGCGCCCCGGTTCACCGACCTGCTCGCCGCCGAGTGGATCAAACTGCGCTCGCTGCGGTCGACGTACTGGGTGCTGGCGCTGGCCTCGCTGGTCGCGATCGGGATCAACCTGAACGCCGTCCACTCCGACCTGACGTACATCGACCACCCGCCGCGGCCGATGCCCGGCTTCCCGCCGTACCGGTACGACGCGCTCTACCACAGCCTCAGCAGCACCGCCTGCTACCTGATGGCGATCGCGGCCGGCAGCCTCGGCGCGATCACCGTGTTCGGCGAGTACACCACCGGCATGATCCGCACCACCTTCGCGGCCGTGCCCGACCGGCGCGGGGTGATCGCCGCCAAGGTGCTGCTGGTCGGCGGGATCACCGCGCTGGCCGGGGCGGTGGTGTCCACGGTGTCCTTCTTCGGCGGCAACGCGATGCTGGCCTCCCGGCACGTCGGGCTCTCCATCACCGAAGGGGTCAGCCTCCAGGCCGTCCTCGCCTACGCGTTGATCGTGCCGGTCTGCGCGCTGATCGGGATGGCCCTGGGCGCCGTGCTGCGGCACGCCACCGCCTCGATCGTCTCCCTGGTGCTGCTGTTCTTCATCCTGCCGCTGATGTTCGGCGGGGACCGCTACCGCTGGCTGCACGAGATTGGCGCCCACCTGCCGATGGACACCGTCAACCTGCTCACCTACAACCCCGACTCCTCGACCACGATCAGCAAGTGGGCGCCGAGCGTGCTGGACTCCTGGATCACCATGGGGGCGTGGGCGGTCGTCTCGGTGGCGGTGACGGTGGTCGTGGTGCGGCGCCGGGACGTCTGACGCCCCCTCCGGTGGCCCCGGCCCCGGCCCTGGCCCGTCAGACTGCGGGGGCTGCGGGCACCGCCGCCTTGCTGCGGAAGGCCGCGAGGGTGGCGGCCGGGACGCCGCAGGCGGGGAGGAAGGCCTCGGCGCCGCCGTGACGGGTGCGGACGTGGCCGAGGAAGACCGACATCGCCTCGGCCGGGGCCTGGAGCAGCGGGGCGGGGATGGTGAGGGTGCGGCCCTCGGAGTCGGTGACGCGGGTGGCGGTGCCCCGGTCGTTGAGGGCGGTGCGGTGGCGCTCGGCGAGGTTGGCGAAGATCTGCGGGAGGGCCTCGGCGGTGCGGGCGTAGTCCTCGACGATCCGGTCGGCGGGGACGCCGAGGAGGTCGAGCAGCAGGGCGGTGAGCAGGCCGGTGCGGTCCTTGCCGGCGGCGCAGTGCAGCAGGACGGCGCCGGGGCGGGTGGTGGCCTCGACGGCGGCGGCGACGGCCTCGGGGGCGGATTCGGCGAGCAGCAGGTAGAACTCGCCGAGGTCGGCGGCGGTGGTCATGGTCGCCATGTGGGCGGTGAGGGCGTCGGTGGCCGGGTTCACCGGGGCGGCGACCACGGCTATCCCGGCGGCCTCGGCGGCGGCCCAGTCGTCGGGCCGGGTCTCGCGGGGGTCGCGCAGGTCGACGACGGTGCGGATGTCGCAGGCGCGCAGCTGGGCGACGACGGCCTCGTCGGCGGCCGGGAAGGGCTGGGCGGAGCGGTACAGCACGCCGGGGCGGATCAGCAGGCCCTCCGGGTCGCTGAGGACGGCGGAGTCGCGGAAGTTGACCAGGGACATGCGAGGGCCTTTCGGTGAAGCCGCACACGGGAGGGCTGAACGTCCAGTAGGACATCTAGACGTCTAGATGTCCAATTCCCCCGGCGGGCGCGGGGCACCCCTCCATCCCACCGCCGCCGGCCCGCCACGGCGACCCGGGGCGGGGCCCTCGGCTTCGTAGGATCGGTCCGTGGCGACGAACCCCCCGGGCACTCCCCCGGGCACTCCCCCGAGCACTCCCGAGAACCCTCCGAGCACTCCCCCCGACAGCCCGAACACCCCGGTCTACCGCCGGCTGGCCCGCCGGCTCCAGGACCGGATCGACGCGGGCGGCTACCCCGCGGGCGCCCGGCTGCCGAGCGAGCCGGAGCTGAGCGCCGAGTTCGGCGTGAACCGGCTGACCGTGCGGCAGGCCGTCGCGGAGCTGGAGCGGGCCGCGGTGGTGGAGATCCGCCGGGGCGTGGGCACCTTCGTCCGCCCGCCCGCCGTCCGGGTCTCGATCGCGGTGGACCCGCGCAGCCAGCGCTTCGACCTGGGCAGCGTGCACGAGGCCGTGCCGGCGGGGGGTCGCGGCGACGGCGAGTTCGTGGTGGCCGCCCCGCCGGTGACCGGCTCGGCCGAGGACGAGGAGGCGGCCCGCCAGCTGGGCCGGGCGCCGGGCGAGCTGCACCGGCTGGACTCGGTGATCCGCCTCGGCGGCCGGGCCCGGGCCGCGTGCAGCTACTGGGTGCCGTTCGGCCCGCTGCCCGCCGAGCTGGTACGGCCCGGCCACGCCGGGAACCTGGTGCTGGACCTGGCCCGGGCCGCCGGGGTGGAGCTGGAGTACGACTGGCGGGCCTTCGGCGCGATCGGCGCGGACCTCGCGGACGCCGAACTGCTGGGCGTCCCGGCGGGCACCCCGCTGCTGGTCCGCGAGGGGGTCAGCTGCACGCCGGACGGCACGCCGTCGCTGTACGTCCGGCGCCGGATCGACGGCAGCAGCGCGCGCTTCGTGCTGCACTTCCGCGAGCGGTAGCGGGAACGGCTCCCGGGCGTATGGATCCTGATAACGTTCAGCGCCGAAATCGCAGGCCACACGGGGGTTGGCAGTAACGGTGAACGAGACGGACGAGTGCGACATACCGAACGAGCTGGCCGAGGCGTACCTCGCCCTGCTCGCCGACACCTCCCGCACCGGGCGCCTGCCCCGCCGGGACGAGCTGGAGGCGCTGCGCCGGCTCGGCGAGCAGTGCGCCGAGGCCGGTTACGGGCTGCGCGAGGTGGTCTCGCACTGCCTGGCGGCGGCCCGGCGGGCCTGGCAGACGCTGCCGGGGACGGCCGCCGCGAGCAGTGTCGGCGAGCTGCGCCGGACCGGTGACGCGGTGCTGGCCGCCACCGACGCCGCGCTGGCCGCGCTGGGCGAGGGCCACGAGCGGTCCCAGCGCCTGGCGGTCCGTCAGGAGGAGGCGGCCCGACGGGAGTTCATCGACGACCTGCTGCACGGCCGCAGCGACCTGGGGCTGCTCGCCGAGCGCGCGGAGCGGTTCGGGCTGCGGCTGGCGGGCGCGTACACGGTGGCGGTGGCGGTGGGCGACGAACCGTTCGCGGACGTGCACCCGATGCTGCACCGGGTGGAGCGGGAACTGACCGGGCGCTTCGGCGAGCGGGACGTCCTGCTCGCCAGCAAGGACGGCCGGCTGGTCTGCATCGCCCCGGACTCCGAGCGGGCCGTGCTGGAGGCGTTCGCCGAGCTGACGCTGCGCCCCGGGCCCGGCTACCGGCCGGTGCTGCGGGTGGCGACCGGCCGCCGGCACTCGGGGGCGAGCGGGGTGCTGCGCAGTTACGACGAGGCGCTGGACGCGCTGGACTACGCGCAGCGACTGGGGCTGTCGGCCTGCCAGTTGAAGGCCGAGGAGCTGCTGGTGTTCCCGGTGCTGATGCGCGACCGGGCCGCGATGGCCGACCTGGTGCGCAGCGTCCTCGGCCCGCTGACCGAGGCGCGCGGCGGGGCCCGTCCGCTGCTGGACACCATCGCGGTGCAGGCGGAGGCGGCGTACGTGAACGCGGAGGCGGCGCGTCGGCTGGGGCTGAGCGTGCGCACCCTCGGCTACCGCCTGGAGCGGATCAAGGCGCTCACGGGCTACGACCCCTCGGACGCGTTGCAGCGCTTCACCCTGGAGACGGCGGCGATGGGCGCGCGGCTGCTGAACTGGCCGGAACAGCCGCTGTAGGGCTCCCGCGCCCCGCCTTCCGCGACGCGTCTCCCGGCCCGCCGAAACCCCGGGTGACCTGCTCAAGTCCGTTCTGTTGCCCGACCGTCACAGTGTCACGGGCAGCGCGCGTACCAGGGTGTCAAAAGGCCGTAAAGATTGCCGGATCCTGGCAATGTGCGAACGCCCCGCCCGCTGCCATGATCTCTGCGGCGCCGATGCCCGGTGCCGGGGGAAAGGCGGGGGGCATGGCCGGGACGGGGGACTTCTTCGCGGCCGCGCTGGCCTTTCCGACGGCGCTGTTCAGCTTCGCGCTGGTGGTGGTCGTCGGGTACTGGCTGCTGATGCTGATCGGCGGCCTGGGGTTCGACGCCGTGCACGGGGGGCACGGCGTCGGGCACCACCTGGGTGCCGGGCACGCCGGACATGTGGGCCCGGCGGGTCACGTCGGACACGGTGCCAGGGGGCACGGTGTCGGGGGGAACGTGGCCCACAGGGCGTCCGGCGGGCACGGCGCCGGTGGGGGGACCGCCGACGGGGGGACCGCCGACGGGGGGACCGCCGACGGAGCCCACGGCACGGGCCACCACGGGGGCGTGCTGGACGCGCTGGGACTGGGCGGGGTGCCCGCGACGGTGGCGGTGTCGCTGCTGGTCGCGCTCGCCTGGTTCGTCAGCCTGTCCGGCACCGTCCTCACCTCCGGGGCACCGGCGCGCGGCGGCGTGTTCGTCGTCGCGCTGGTCGCCTCCTGGGCGGGCACCCGGGTGCTCGTCCGACCGCTGCGGCGGCTGTTCCCCGAGGACCGGCCGGTCACCCGGGGCGACTTCGTCGGCCGGGTCTGCGTGATCCGCACCGGCCGGGTGACGGCCGACTTCGGACAGGCCGAGGTGACCGCCGGGGACGGCTCCACCGCCACCGTGCAGGTCCGCACCCCGCAGGCGGAACCGGAGCTCACCGCCGGGCGCACCGCACTGATCTACGACTACGACGCGGACGGCGAGCACTTCCTGGTCGCGCCGTTCGACCCGTCCCCGCCGGGCCTCTGACGCCTCGTCAATACAGCTTCCCCGTCAACCACTTCGCACCACCATCCCGTCAAAGGACTCCGTGATGGACACCATCGCCGTGGGTTTCGGCGTACTCATCGCCGTCGTGCTGCTCATCCTGCTCGCCGCGCTGCTCTTCGTGGGGCGCCTGTTCCAGAAGGTCGAGCAGGGCAAGGCCCTGATCGTCTCCCGCACCAAGAGCGTGGACGTCACCTTCACCGGGGCGATCGTCCTGCCGGTCCTGCACAAGGCCGAGTTGATGGACATCACGGCGAAGACGGTGGAGATCCACCGGGCCGGCCGGGACGGCCTGATCTGCCGGGACAACATCCGGGCGGACATCCGGATCTCCTTCTTCGTCCGGGTGAACAAGACCGTCGAGGACGTCGTCAAGGTGGCCCAGTCGATCGGCACCGCCCGGGCCAGCGACCCGCAGGCGATCCAGGACTTCTTCGCGGCGAAGTTCGCCGAGGCGCTCAAGACCGTCGGCAAGCAGCTGGACTTCACCGACCTGTACACCCACCGGCACGAGTTCCGGGACCAGATCATCGCGGTCATCGGCACCGACCTCAACGGCTACACCCTCGAGGACGCGGCCATCGACCACCTCGAACAGACCCCGATGAGCCAGCTGGACGGCGACAACATCCTGGACGCCCAGGGCATCCGCAAGATCACCGAGCTGACCGCGATCGAGCACGTGCGCACCAACGAGTACCAGCGCAACGAGGAGAAGGAGATCACCCGGCAGAACGTGGACGCCCGGGAGACAGTCCTGGAGCTGGAGCGCCGCCAGGCCGACGCCGAGATCCGCCAGCGCCGCGAGATCGAGACCCTGCGGGCCAAGGAGGACGCGGTGATCGCCCGGGTGCAGGAGGAGGAGCGGCTCACCGCCCAGACCGCCTTCCTGCGCACCGAGGAGGTGCTCGGGGTGCAGCGGGAGAACCAGGCCCGCGAGGTCGCGGTGGCGCAGAAGAACCGCGAGCGGGTCATCGCGGTGGAGAACGAGCGGATCGAGAAGGACCGCCTGCTGGAGGTCGTCGGCCGCGAGCGGGAGACCGAACTCGCCGTGATGGCCAAGCAGAAGGAGGTCGAGTCCCGCCGCCGGGAGGTCGCCGACGTGGTCCGCGAGCGGGTCGCGGTCGAGCGCACCGTCGCCGAGCAGGAGGAGGCCGTGAAGACCCTGCGGGCCGTCGAGGAGGCCGAGCGGATGCGCAAGGCCGTGGTCATCCAGGCCGAGGCGGAGGCCCAGGAGAAGCTGGTCAAGGACATCAAGGCCGCCGAGGCCGCCGAGCAGGCCGCCTCGCACAAGGCCCGCGAGTCGCTGGTGCTGGCCGAGGCCCGGCAGCAGGCCGCCGAACTGGACGCGGCCGCCAAGGTCAAGCTGGCCGAGGGCGTCCGGGCGGAGGCCGCCGCCGAGGGCCTGGCCCGGGTGCAGGTGCGGGAGCAGGAGGCCGCCGCGGTGGAGAAGGTCGGCCGCGCCGAGGCCGTGGTGCAGACCGAGAAGGCCAGGGCGAGCGCGCTGGAGGTCGGCGCCAAGCTCAAGGCCGAGGCCGAGGGCCTGACCGAGAAGGCCGCGGCGATGGCCAAGCTGGACGAGGCCTCGCGCGGGCACGAGGAGTACCGGCTGCGGCTGGCCGCCGAGAAGGACGTCCGCCTGGCCGGGCTGGACACCCAGCGGCAGATCGCCGAGGCGCAGGCCGCGCTGGTCGCCGCCGGGCTGGAGAAGGCCAAGATCGACATCGTCGGCGGGGACTCGGTCTTCTTCGACCGGCTGGTGCAGTCGGTGACGGCCGGCAAGAGCGTGGACGCCTTCGTCGGCCACTCGCAGACCGCCCAGGCCCTGGCCGGGCCCTGGCTGGACGGCAGCGCCGACTTCACCAAGGACCTCACCCGGGTGCTGTCCTCGGTCTCCACCGCGGACGTGCAGAACCTGACGGTGTCCGCGCTGCTCCTCAAGCTGATCGGCGGCGGCGGCGAGCAGGCCGGACAGCTGCGCCAACTGCTCGACTCCGCACGGAAGCTGGGCATCGCGGAGACCCCGATCGGGGCGCTCACCGGCGCCGCCGTGAACGGCAGCAAGTAGTCACCCGCCGAGCAGCAGCAGGCAGACACCCGCCGAACACCAGGGGAATGACCGTGGAAGCCCTCGACGACGCCCGGCCCGACGCCGGCAGCTACGAGGTCCTGCGTGGCCGGCTCGCCCGGGCCGCCGCCGAACTCGCCGACCGCGCGGAGGCGTTGAACACCCGCCGGGTCGCCGAGTTCGGCGGCGGGGAACTACGGCTCACCGGCACCGGGCGGCTCACCACCGCCCGGGCCTGCCTGCCGCAGGACCTCACCGCCGTCGGCGGCCGACTGCTGCTCGGCACCCGCCCGGCCGAGGCGGAGGGCGGCACCGAGGACTTCACCGACCTCCTCTCCCTCCACCGGCCCGACGACCTCTCCCCCGCCGACGGCACCCTGCTGGACGACCCCCGGCTGCGCCAGGACCTCACCGACCTGCGCCGCTACTTCCGCGACGCCCGGCTGGAACGGCTGCGCCCGGTCGGCGGCCGGCTGCTCGCCGTCTTCCGCACCGGCCCGGCCGCCACCGACGTCCGGGTGCTGCGCTGGCGCCTCGACGACGACCGCGCCACCTACCAGGACGGCCGCGGCGAACGCGACCACACCCCCGCCGACGGCCGCCAGCTCGACTGGACCCCGCTCACCCGCGACGACCAGCTGCCCGCCGCCCCCGGCACCGCACCGCGCGCCGGCCTCGCCGGGGAACTCCACCTCGGCGTGGACGGCGGCCGGCTCACCCTCACCACCCCCGACGGCCGCGAACTGCACCGGGAACCGCTCGCCGAGGCCCTCCAGACCCTCGCCGACGCCCAGGTCGCCCACGCCCGGCTCGCCACCCTGCTGCTGGTGCGGGTCCGCCCGTACCAGGAGGAGACCGTCCGGCACCTGGTGGTCCACCTGCCCACCGGCCGGGTCACCCGGATCGACGCCCTCGGCCAGGCCTGCCTGCGGCTGCCCGCCGACCAGGGCGTGGCCTTCCCCGGCGGCTGCCACCTCGCCGACGGCACCGTGCGCACCTTCGACCAGCCGGTCGACGGCCTCGCCTACGAACGCACCGTCCTCTCCCCCAACGGCGAGGACCTGCTGTACGAGTTCCGCTCCGCCACCGACGGCCGGGCGCTGCTCCAGCCGTACAACTCCGTCCGCCAGGAGGCCGCCGCCCCGCTCGCCTGCCAGGGCTACGCACTGCTCGACGACGGCACCCTGATCGCGCTGCGCCCCGCCGAGGACGGCCCGACCCGGCTGCACCCCGTCCAGCTCTGGCAGAGCCCGTTCACCAGCGAGCGGCACGCCGCCCAACAGCCGCCCGGCACCGGCCCGCTGGCCCGGATCGGCAACGCCGACCTGGTCCGCGGCCTGGCCGACTGCCTCGCCCTCGCCCGGCTGGCCGCGGCCGGCGCCGACACCCCGGCCGGGCACCACGCCGTGCTCACCGCCTGCACCCGCACCGCCGACCGGCACCACTGGCTCGGCCAGAGCGGCCTCGGCGACCTCGCCGCACCGCTCGCCGAGATCCGCGACACCGCCCGGCAGGTGATCGCCGAGTACGAGGCGGTCGCCCAGCTCACCGCCCACGCCGCCGCCCGCACCGAGGAGACCGCCGAACACGTCGAGGGCCTGCTGCGCACGGCGCGCGGCGAGACCATCGCCGACGCCGCCGAATGGGTCGACCGGCTGGCCGCGCTGCGCCGCGCCCAGGGCCGGGTGGAGGCCCTGCGGGACCTGCCGCGCGCCCGGGCGGAACGGATCGACGCGCTGGCCGAGCACCTCGCCGAGGGGCTGGCCGAGGCCGCCGACCGAGCAGTGGTCCAGCTCGCCGAACCCGCCGCCTTCGAGCCCCACCGGCGCCGGGCCGGCGAGCTGGCCGAGCGCTGCGCCGCGCTGGCGACCGCCGCCGAGGCCGAGCCGCTGGGCCTCGAACTCACGGCGCAGAGCGAGGCGTTGCAGACCGTCTCGGAGCTGGTCGGCACCCTCGACCTGGCCGACGCCACCACCCGCACCGCCATCCTGGACCGGCTCGCCGACGTCCTCGGACTGCTCAACCGGGCCCGCAGCACGCTGACCGTCCGCCGCCGCGAGCTGCGCACCCGCGAGGCCGCCGCCGAGTTCGCCGCCGAGACGGCGCTGCTCGCCCAGGCCGTCACCGCGGCGCTGGCCGCCGCCGACACCCCCGAGGCCTGCGACGACCGGCTCGGCCGCCTGCTGCTGCGGATCGAGCAGCTGGAGACCCGCTTCGCCGACGCCGACCCGGCGCTCGGCGAACAGCTCACCGAACGCCGCACCGAGATCCACGACGCCCTCACCGCCCGCCGCCAGCACCTGCTGGAGCAGCGGGCCGGCCGGGCCGACCGGCTGGCCGCCTCCGCCGAACGGATCCTCGACACCCTGCACCGGCGGCTGGCCGCCCTGGGCACTCTCGAGGAGATCGAGGCCGCGTTCGCCGCCGACCCGACGGCCGTCAAACTCCGCGACCTCGCCGGACAGTTGACCGCCCTCGGCGACCGGGTCCGGGCCGAGGAGCTGACCGGACGGCTGCGCGCCGCGCGCGGCCGCGCCCACCGGGCGCTGCGCGACCGCGCCGAGCTCGCCGGAGACGGCCCCGGCACCCTGCGACTGGGCCGCCACCTGTTCGCGGTCACCACCCAGCGCCCCGAACTCACCCTGCTGCCCTGGCGGGGCCGGCCCGCCTTCACCCTCACCGGCACCGACTACCGCGCCCCGGTCACCGACCCGGCCTTCGCCGCCACCGAACGGTACTGGGACCGGCCGCTGCCCTCCGAGACGCCCGCGCTCTACCGCGCCGAGTACCTGGCCGCGAGCCTGCTGCTGGCCGCCGAGCCGGGGGAGCCCGACGGCGACCTGCTGGAGTACGTCCGGCGGGCCGCCGAACGGCGCCCGGACGAGGGCTACCAGCGCGGGGTGCACGACCACGACGCCGCGCTGGTGCTCCGCGCCCTGCTCGAACTCCGCGCCGAGGCGGGCCTGTTGCGGCACCCGGCGGCGGCCCGGGCGGCCGCCCAGCTGTACTGGGCGCACGGCGCGGACGAACGGCAGCGGCTGGTCTGGCACACCCGGGCCCGCTCGCTGGGCCTCGCCCGGCAGGCGTACGGCGGCGCGGTGCCGGCGCTGGCCGCCCTGACGGCCGAACTGTCGGCCGCCGTGGCAGAGTTCGCCCCGACCGGGTCCGGCCCGGGCGCGGCCGGGGCCGAACCGGCCGGACCCTACCTGGTCGCCGAACTCGCCTCCGAGACACTGGAGTTCGCCTACTCCCCCGGGGCCCGCGCACTGCTGGAGAAGTTCCACGCCGCCCCGGAGTCCGCCGGGCTGACCGAGGCCCTGACCGCCCTGCCGGAAGACCCCTCCCTGCTCCCCGTACGGCACCAACTGGCCACCGCCTGGCTGGAGTCGGCCGCCTCCGACGCCGACCCGGGCGACCTCGCCGAGGCCGCCGCCGTACTGCTCTGCCCGACGCTGCCGCGCCGCCGCGCCGAGGGCGCCGTCGGCACCCGGCTGACCGGACTGCTCGGCGACCACCCCCGCCTTCGCGGCGGCGCGCTGGACCTCCGCCTGGACGAACTGCTCGCCCGGGTCCGCGATTTCGAGGCGGTCGACGTCCCCGGGCACCGCGCCTACCAGCGGCTGCGCGGTGAGCTGCTGGCCGCCGAACACGCCCGGCTGCGGCTCGACCAGTACCGGCCCGCATCGCTCAACGGCTTCGTCCGCAACCGGCTGATCGACCAGGTGTACCTGCCGCTGATCGGCGACAACCTCGCCAAGCAGCTCGGCACCGCCGGCCCCGGCGGCCCCGTGGACCGCAGCGGCCTGCTGCTGCTGGTCTCCCCGCCCGGCTACGGCAAGACCACCCTGGTCGAGTACCTCGCCGAGCGGCTCGGCCTGCTGCTGGTCTCGGTCAGCGGCCCGGCACTCGGCCACCGGGTCACCTCGCTGGACCCGGCCGAGGCCCCCGACGCCGCCGCCCGGCGCGAACTGGAGAAGCTCAACTTCGCCCTGCACGCCGGCGACAACGTGCTGCTCCACCTCGACGACGTGCAGCACACCTCGCCCGAGTTCCTGCAGCGCTTCATCCCGCTGTGCGACGCCCAGCGCCGGATCGACGGCGTCGCGGACGGCGGGGCCCGCGAGTGGGACCTGCGCGGCAAGCGCTTCGCCGTGGTGATGGCCGCCAACCCGTACACCGAGTCCGGCCGGCTCTTCCGGCTCCCCGACATGCTCGCCAACCGGGCCGACGTGTGGAACCTCGGCGACGCCGTGGCCGGCCGGGAGGACCTCTTCGCGCTCAGCTTCGTCGAGAACGCCCTGCCCGCCAGCCCCCACCTGGCCCCGCTCGCCACCGCCGAACGCACCGACCTGGACACCCTGCTCGCCCGCGCCGGCGGCACCCCGGGCGGCACCCTGACCGGCGCCTGGCCGGCCGCCGAGGTCGAGCGGATGACCGCCGTCCTGGCCGGGCTGCTCCACCTGCGCGGCACCGTCCTGGCCGTCAACCGCGCCTACCTCGCCTCCGCCGCCCAGGACGACCGCGCCCGCACCGAGCCGCCGTTCCTGCTCCAGGGCTCCTACCGCAACATGGCCAAGCTCGCCCAGCGCCTCGACCCGGCCCTCACCCGCCCCGAACTCGACGCCCTGCTCACCGACCACTACCGCGCCGAGGCCCAACCCCTGGGCGCCGACGCCGAGGCCCAGCTCCTGAAACTCGCCGACCTGCGCGGCACCCTGACCCCGGAGCAGGCGCAGCGCTGGGAGCGGTTGAAGCGCCGGTGGTGCGAGGGGGTGTAGCTGGCTGTACCCCCGGAAGTGAACCCCTGGCCATTGAGCCGCCCCCGCCCCGGGCGGTGGGATGGGGATCATGAACGCCGCCGCCCCCGCCACCGACCTCGCCGTCGAACTCCGCTCCGTCCGCCGGACCTACCGGCGCGGGCCCGAACCCGTCGTCGGGCTCGACGACGTGACCGTCGGGTTCCCCTTCGGCACCTTCACCGCCGTCATGGGGCCGTCCGGGTCGGGCAAGTCGACGCTGCTGCGGGCCGCCGCCGGGCTGGAGGCGGTCGACCGGGGCGAGGTGCGGGTGGACGGTGCCGTGCTCGGCGGGCTGCGGGACAAGGAGCTGACGGTGCTGCGCCGGGAGCGGATCGGCTTCGTCTTCCAGTCCTTCAACCTGCTGCCCGCGCTGACCGCGGCGCAGAACGTGGCGCTCCCGGCCAGGCTGTCCGGCCGCCGCCCCGCCGCGGCGGAGGTGGCCGCCGCGCTGGCGGCCGTCGGCCTCGCCGACCGGGCCGGGCACCGGCCGGGCGAGCTCTCCGGCGGCCAGCAGCAGCGGGTCGCCATCGCCCGGGCGCTGATCACCCGCCTGGCGGTGCTGCTCGCCGACGAGCCGACCGGCGCGCTGGACACCCGCAGCGGCCGCGAGGTGCTCACCCTGCTGCGCGGGATGGCCGACGACCCCGGCCGCGCGGTGGTGATGGTCACCCACGACCCGGTCGCCGCCTCGTCCGCGGACCGGGTGCTCTTCCTCCGGGACGGACGGCTGGCCGGCTCCCTGGAGCGGCCGACCGCCGAGCAGGTCGCCGCCCGGATGACCGCGCTGGAGACCGACCCGGTGGAGGCCGACCCGGTGGAGGCCCGTACCCCGGAGGCCCTCGCATGCTGAGCCTCGCCCTCGCCTCCGTCCGGCTCCGCTGGGCCTCCTTCGTCGGCAGCTTCGTCGCCCTGGCCTGCGGCGTCGCCCTGCTGGCCACTTCGCTCCTGGTCATCTCGGCCACCGTCGGCGTCCCGGACCAGGGGCGCCAGCGCTTCTCCGAGGCCCCGGTGCTGGTGATCGCCGACCTGAACGTGGACTTCACGCCCGCGGGCGGCGGCGACGTCCAACCGACCCAGGTCCCCGCCCAGCCGGGCCTGCCCGCCGGGCTGCTCGCCGCCGTGGCCGCGACCGGCCGCACGGTCGAGGACCACACCTTCTACGCCCAACTCGCGGACGGCCCGCGCGACCAGGTCGGCCGGGCCTGGTCGAGCGCCGCCCTGGGCGGCTACCGGCTCACCGCGGGCACCGCGCCCGCCACCGACGACCAGGTCGTGCTCGGCGGCGGCCGCCCGGAGCAGATCGGCCGGTCGGTCCGGTTCGTCACCGCCGACGGCCCGCACACCGCGACGGTCTCCGGCGTCACCGGGGCCGAGGCCTTCGAGCACGCCGTCTTCTTCACCGACGCCCGGGCCGCCCGGTTCAGCCCCGCCGTCGGCGCGCTGGCCGCCTTCGGCCCCGCCGACGCCGTACGCCGGGCCGTGGAGGCCAACGGCGGGGCCGGCGTGGCCCGGGTGCTCACCGGTGCCGAGCGCGCCCAGGCCGACCCGCACCACGCCGAGGTCGCCGCCCGGCTGGACGGCGTGCAGACGCCGCTCGGCCTGTCCGCCGCGGTCTCCGGCGGCACCGCGGTGTTCGTGGTGGGCGGCACCTTCGCGCTGTCGATCGCCCAGCGCCGCCGCGAACTCGCCCTGCTGCGGCTGATCGGCGCCACCCGCCGCCAGCTGCGCGCCCTGGTCCTCCGGGAGGCGCTGGTGGTCGGTGTGCTGGCCTCCGCCGCCGGGTGCGCGCTCGGCGCGGTCGGGGCGGCGCCGGCCGGCCGCTGGCTGGTCGACCACGACCTGGTGCCGGACGGGTTCACCGTCCCGGTGACCGGGTGGGGGCTGCTCGTCGCAGGCGCGATCGGGCTGCTGACCGCGCTCACCGGCGTGCTGTCCTCCGCAGTGAAGGCCGGCCTGATCAGCCCCGGCGAGGCGCTCGCGGAGGCGGACGCCGAGCGGACCTCGCGCGCCGCCCTGGCGTTCCGCTGGGCGAGCGGCCTGCTGGTGCTCGGCGGCGGCATCGCCGCCCTCGCGCTGACCGCCCGCGGCTGGCCGGACGCAGCGGCGAGCGTCGCCGACGCGCTCGCCCTGCTGCTGCCGATCGTGGCCGGCTGCGTGCTGCTGGCGGCCGTGCTGGCCGGGCCGGCGATCCGGCTGCTGACGGCGCTGCCCGCACTGGTGGCCCGGCTGCGCGGCCGGTCCGTCGAGGACGGCGGCGGCATCGTCTGGGCGACCGCCCGGCAGAGTGCGCTGACGGCCTTCCGGCGCACCGCCGCGACCACCACCCCGGTGGTGCTGATCGTCGCCTTCGCCGGCTGCCTGGTCGGCAGCATCGACACCATCGACCGCGCCCAGGTCACCGAGACCCGCACCCAGCTGTCCGCCGCCGACCTGGTGGTCGTGCCGGCCGGCACCCCCGGGCTGAGCCGGACCGTGGCGGACCGGGTCCGGGCCGTCCCCGGGGTGCGGGCGGCGGTGATCACCCCGACCTCGCTCATGGCCGCCGTGGACGACGGCCAGGCCCTGGTGCCCTTCCGCGCCGCGACGGCGGACCCGGCCGCGCTGGCCGCCGTCGACCGGCTCCCGGTCGTCGCCGGCTCGCTGGCCGACCTCGGCCCGGGCTCGGTCGTGCTCAGCCGCACCTGGCCGGGCTCGCCCGCGGTCGGCGCGCGGATCGCCGTCCGGCTGGCCGACGGCACCCCGCGGGAGCTGCGGGTCGCGGCCCTGCTGGGCACCGGCGCCGAGGCCGTCCAGGCCTGGGTGACCGACCCCGACGCCGTCACCAGCGGGGTCGGCGGGCCGGCCCTGGCCGAGCGGATCGACCTGCGGCTGCCGCCCGGCGCCGACCGCGCGCAGGCCGCCGCCGCCCTGCGGACGGCCGTGGACGGGCTGGGCGCCCGGCTCGAAACGCCGGAGCAGGTCTGGTCGGCCGCCACCGACAGCACCACGCGGGACTCCTGGAACGCCCTGCTGATGATCCTCGGCCTGGCGATCGGCTACGCGGTGATCACGCTGGCCAACTCGCTGGTGATGACGACCGGCGACCGGCGGCGGGAGCTGTCCCTGCTGCGGCTGGCCGGCGCCACCCGGGGCCAGGTGCTGCGCACGGTGGCGGTCGAGACCCTGCTCTGCGTGACGGCCGGTGCCCTGCTGGGCGGGCTGGGCACGGCGATCAGCGTCGGCGGCTCCTGGACGGCGCTGACCGCGCTGGTCGGCCCGACGCCCGTGCTGGTGCCGTGGACGGTGATGGGCGTGCTGGCCGCCTGTTGCGCGGCCGTCGCGCTGCCGGCGGCGGTCCTCCCGGCCGCGCTGGCCCTGCGCGGCCGGGACGGCGGCGGCATCCTGCACGGCGCGGCCGGCCCGGCCTGAGGCCCGGCTGCCCGGCTGCTCGGCTGCCCGGCTGCCCGGCTGCTCGACTGATCGGCTCTCGGCTGCTCGGCGAGGGGCCGGTGAACTCCCCTGGAGTCACCGGCCCTTGCGCGTCCGCCCGTCAGGCCCGCGCGTCAGACCCGCGTCAGACCCGCCCGTCAGGCCCGCGCGCGCAGCCCGTCCAGCAGGGCGTCGGCGAGCCGTTCCGGCAGGTCGGGGTCGACCGAGCGGTGTCCGAGCACGGCCCGGGTCTGGATCGGGGCGCAGAGCAGTTCCAGGGCGAGGCGGGCGTCGGTGCCGGCCGGGAGTTCACCGCGCTCGACGGCCCGGTGCACGATGACGCCGGCCCGGTCGAGGCGGGTCTGCCAGAAGGCCTGCCAGGACTCGGCGAGGGCCGGGTCGTCGGAGTTGTGCGCGGCCGCGTGGACGACGGCACGGCCGAGCGGGGTGGCGGTGTAGTCGGCCAGGGCGCGGGCGAAGGCGGCCAGGTCGGTGCGGACGGCCCCGGTGTCGGGGACGGGGATCCCCTCGTCGCTGGCGGTCAGCATGGCGTCCAGCGCCAGCTTCTCCCGACTGCCCCAACGCCGGTACACGGTGGTCTCGTTGACCCCGGCGCGGGCGGCGACGTCGGCGATGCCGAGCCGGGCGAGACCGCCCTCGGCGAGGGCCTCCATGGCCGCGGCCAGGACGGCCTGGCGCACCCGGGCGGCCCGCCCGCCGGGGCGGCGGCGGATCGGCTCCGGTTCCGGTTCCGGTTCCTGCTCGGTCATGCGGCGGTCCCCTCGTTCGGCTCGGAGGCCAGCTTAACGCAGGAGTACTTGCGTTTACGGTCCGCCAGGCGCATAGTCACTAACGCAAGAGTTCCGGCCTTAAGAACCGGAACGTCGAGAGACCCAGCAGCACGGGAGGCACCACCATGTCCTTCACCTGGCCCCTGGACCCGCAGGACCTGTTCGCCGAGCGCCACCCCCAGATGACCCTCGGCCTGCCCGCCGCCGAGGTGGACGCGGTGCGCGCCGCCGTCACCGAGATGTGGCCCGACCGGCCCGGCGGCTGGGTGCACGAGTGGTCCGCCCTGGCCGCCCGGCACGCCGCCGCCGGACGGCACCGGGAGGCCGCCCAGGCGTACGGCTGGGCCAAGTTCCCCTCGCTGGCCGACGCCCCCAAGCGCACCGCGCTCGCCCGCCAGATCGAGCAGTACGTCCTGGCCGCCCCCGGCTTCCCGGTGGAGTTCGAGCGCCGTACCGTCACCGTCCCGTACCGCGGCGGCACCACCTCCCTGCCCGTCCACCTGATGGCCGCCCCCGGCCTGCCCGCCGACGCGCCGGTACTCCTGGCCAGCGGCGGGGTGGACTCCTGGAAGGCCGACCTGCACGGCATGTGGGAGCAGCTGGCACTCGCCCTGCCGGTGCGGCTGCTGCTGTTCGACCTGGCGGGCACCGGCGAGACCGCCCACCTGCCGATGACCCCGGACGGCGGGGCCGAGGTGACCGAGGGCCTGATCGCCTTCGCCCGTACCCTCGGCGGCGGCCGGGTCGGCCACTTCGGCATCTCGATGGGCGGCTACTACGCGGCCCGCACCGGCCTGACCGACGCCGTGGACGCGGCGGCGGTGCTCGGCGGGCCGGTGGAGCGGTCCTTCGCGCGCGGCCGCGGCTTCGCCTTCGGCATGGACGGCATCGTCGGCAACGCCCTGGGCTTCGACGCGATGCCGGGCCCGACGGCCCGCGAGGACGCGTTCGCCGCCTTCGACCTGCGCCCACTGCTGGACCGGGACGCCAACGGGCCGATGCTGGTGGTCAACGGCGCGGACGACGTGCACGTCCCCCAGCACGACACCCTGGTGTTCACCGGGCGCCGGGACACCCGGGTCGAACTCGTCCCGGACACCGGCCACTGCGCGATCTCGCGCTTCGGCGAGGCGATGGGGCTGATCGTGCCCTGGCTGCGCGCCACCCTGGTCGGCTGATCAGCCCGTCCGACGACCGTACGAACCCTCCCGGCGGCGCAACCGCCCGTGGTGCCGCCGGGTGGGGTGACGGGCCCGCCGCTAGCGTGACGGCATGGTCGCCCAGGAACTCGATCTCACCGCGCTGCGCCGGGTGTACGGACGCGCCGGGAGCCGGTGGTTCTACACCCGGGTGGCGCGCAACGCCCGGCACTGGGGGTGGACCGAGCCCGGCCAGTCCAAGTGGCGGCTGTGGCGGGCCCAGCGCCAACTCCAGGACGTGCTCGGGCAGAAGCTGGCGCTGCCCGCCGGATCGCGGGTGCTGGACGCGGGCTGCGGGGCCGGGGTGGTGGCCCGGGCGATGGCGACCCGCTTCGGGCTGCTGGTCACCGGGGTCGACGTCCTGGACTTCCACCTCGCCGAGGCCCGCCGGCTGAGCGCCCGCGCCGCGCTGGCCGACCGGACCGACTTCCACTGGGGCGACTACCACGAACTCCCCTTCCCCGACGGCGGGTTCGACGGCGGGTTCGACGGCGCCTACTCGATGGAGACCCTCGTCCACTCCTACCACCCGGCCCGCGCGCTGGCCGAGTTCCACCGGGTGCTCCGCCCGGGCGGGCGGCTGGTGCTGCTCGGCCCGATGAGCACCGGCCCGGTGGACCAATTACCCGCACCCGCACGGGCCTTGCTCGAACCGTACCTGGACGCGATGGCGATGACCGGCGCCCTGCTCTACCACGCGGGCACCCTGCCGCAGCTGCTCGCCGGGGCCGGTTTCGAGGTCGAGGAGTCGCTGGACGCGACGCCCTACTACCTGCCGACCACCGAGGCGGTGCACGCGTACTTCCGGCTGCCCTGGGAGCTGCTGCGCCGCCTCGGCGACCCGGCGCGCTGGCTCAACCTCCGTTCCACCGTGGAGATGTACGCGGTGCGCGAGCACATCGCCTGGTACGTCCACACCGCCGTCAAGCCACCGAGGTGACCGCCATGGCCGAGCACTCCGCCCCGCTGCCGTACCCGAGCGGCTGGTTCTGCGTGGGCCGCGCCCGCGACCTGCCACCCGGCCGGGTGCGCACCGCCCGGCTGATGGGCGAGGACGTGGTGCTGTACCGGACGCGGCGGGGCGCGGTGCGCGCGATCGGGCCGCACTGCCCGCACCTGGGCGCGCACTTCGGCGCGGGCGGGCGGGTGCGGGGCGAGGAGCTGGTCTGCCCGTTCCACGGCTTCGCCTTCGCCCCGGACGGCTCCTGCACGGGCTCCCCGGACGGCACCCGGTTCCGCGGCGAGCTGGCGCGGCGCCGGCTGGTCGAGCGGGACGGCGCGCTGTTCGTCTGGCGGGGCGGGCCGGGGAACGGGCCGGAGGACGGGCCGGACGGCGCCGCGCCCGCCTGGGAGCTGCCGCCGGCGGTCGGGGTGCGGCCGCTGGCCTGGTGGAGCGGGGAGTTGCTCTCCCACCCGCAGGAGGTGATGGAGAACAGCGTCGACTTCCGGCACGTCGCGGTGCTGCACGGCCTGGACACCCGCGAGAGCGCACCACCGGAGCCGGACGGCCCGCTGTTCACCGTCCACCAGCGCACCACCACCCGGTTCCCGGGCCTGGGTGCGGTGAGCCTGGACCAGCCGGTGACCCTGGCCGGGCTGGGCATGATGCGGCTGACGGCCGAACTCCCCGACCTGGGCAGCTCGTTGCTGGTGTGGGTGCTGCCGACACCGCTCGCGCCCTGGCGCACCCTGGTGCGCTTCGCGGTGACCGCCACCGTACCGGTGCCGGGGGTCGGCGCGGCGCGGGCCGTGGACCGGGCGGCGTCCTGGCTGGCACTCCAGGCCTCGGTCCGGATCATCAAGCAGGACCGGCCCGTGCTCGCCCACAAGCGCTACCTGGCGCAGCCGCGACTGGTGCCCGGGGAGCGCTCGATCGGGCTGTTCCGGCGCTGGGCACGGCAGTTCTACCCGGAGGGCTCCGATGCCGGCACGGCCGTGGAGCCGACCGGCAGGACCGTGGAGCCGACCGGCGGCTCCCGGAGCGGGCCGCCCCCCGCGCAGGGCCCCTCCGGAAGGCCGTAGGACGGGCCCTAGCGTCGCCGGCCCGCCGCCAGCAGTTCCGCCACCGTCGCCAGCTTCACCCGCGGCCGTCCCTGCGCCGCACCGCGCTCGCGCTCCGCGCGGTCCACCGCGCGGAGCTCCTTCAACCCGACGGCGTCCGGCCGGCGCCGCCGCACCAGGCGTTCGAACTCCGCCCGCCCCGCCGGGGGTTCCGGCAGCACCCGGGCCACCGCGTCGTCCAGCAGCGCGTCCACCGTCTCCCGCGCGCAGGCCCGGTTGGCCCCGATCCCGCCGGAGGGCCCGCGCTTGGCCCAGCCGACCACGTACGCGCCCGGCAGCGCCTGCCCGGTTGCCGGGTCGACGACCCGGCCGCCCCGCCGGGCGACCGTCCCGGTCCGTTCGTCGAAAGGCAGCCCCGGCAGCGGCACGCCGCGGTGCCCGATGGAGCGCACCACCAGCCCGGCCCGCAGGGTCTCGCGCTCCCCCGTCGTCCCGTCGGGCACGCCGTCCCCGGTCAGCCGCGTCCGCTCGACCGTCAGCCCGGCGACCCGGCCGTCCGCCCCGGCCAGCTCCACCGGGGTCGACAGGAAGCGCAGCACGATCCGCCGGCCCGGCCCCGGCTGCGCGCCCTCGCCGCCCTCGCCGCCCTCGCCGCCCGCGTCCCCGGTGCTCACCAGCGGCAGACCCGCCAGCAGCGCGGCCCGCGAGTCCGGCGCGGCCGCCTCGATCGCCGCCCGCACCTGCGGGTGGTCCTCGACCACCAGCTCGACACCGGGCAGCCGGCGCAGCGCCAGGAACTCCGGTGCGCTCCAGGCCGCCTGCTCGGGCCCGCGCCGGGCCAGCAGCACGACCTCCCGGACCCGGCTGCGGCGCAGCGCGGCCAGGGCGTGGTCGGCGATGTCGGTGACGGCGAGTCGGTCGGGGTCGGTGAGCAGGATGCGGGCGATGTCCACCGCGACGTTGCCGTTGCCGACCACCACGACCCGTTCGGCGGACAGCTCGACCGCGTCGGCGGGCACCGTCGGGTCGGCGTTGTACCAGCCGACGAAGGAGGTCGCGGGCAGGCTGCCGGGCAGGTCCTCACCGGGCACGCCGAGCCTCCGGTCGGCGGCCGCGCCCACCGCGTACACCACCGCGTGGTGGTGCGCGGCGAGTTCCTCGTGGGTGACGTCGGTGCCGACCTCCAGGTTGAGGTGCATCCGCAGCCGGGGGTCGTGGAAGACGCTCGCGAAGCTCTCCGCGATCCGCTTGGTGGACTGGTGGTCAGGGGCGACGCCGTGCCGCAGCAGGCCGCCGGTGACCGGCAGCCGGTCGATCATGGTCAGTTCGGCGCTGGTGCAGCGCAGCAGTTCCTGGGCGGTGTACCCGGCGGAGGGACCGGTGCCGACCACGGCGATCCGCAGGGTGCCGAGTTCGCCCGGCAGGCTGCGCGGGAAGCCGGGCGCGCCCCAGGCGTGGTCGTTGGGGTGGTCGCGGTACCAGTCGCGGTTGAGGTCGCCGAAGACGACGTCCGGACCGCGCAGCCGGTCGACCGGGTACACCGCGTCCACCGGGCAGGCGTCCGCGCAGGCCCCGCAGTCGATGCACGCCTGCGGGTCGATGTAGAGCATGTCGGTGGTGCCGAACTCCGGCTCCTCCGGGGTCGGGTGGATGCAGTTGACCGGGCAGACGGACACGCACGAGGCGTCGTTGCAGCAGGTCCGGGTGATCGCGTAGGCCATGGCCGGGGTGGGTCCTCGCTGTGGGTGACGGATCGTCAGAGCATGTGCACGCGGCGGTAGATCGCCGCCGAACGGCTGGTGATCAGCCCGGTCTCGGCGAGGAAGGCCATCAGGTGCCGGGAGCTGTTGCGCATCATCGCCTTGCGGTGCTCGTTGCCCTTCACCTCGTCGAGGGCGCGGGCGACGTCCAGCCCGACGGCCTTGTAGACGCCCGGGTGGACCATGCTGCTGACGATGACGTACGCGCCGATCGCGATGCCGGTGGCCGAGGCGCGGCGCCGGGCCGGGCCCGCGTGGCGCACCCGTTCGCGGATCTCCTGCCGGGCGAACTTCATGTGCCGCGACTCCTCGACCACGTGGATCCTGGAGCTGCCGCGGACGATCTCCAGGACGTTCTCGCCGCGCATCCAGTCGCGCTGCATGACGTCCAGCACCTCCTCGGCCACCAGGATGCCGCCGTAGGCGAGTTCGCCCTTGGCGAGGGCCTTGAAGGCGCGCCCGGCCTGGGCGATCACCTTGTTGGGCCGGTAGGCGGGGACGCCCATCTTCTGGCAGGCGCGGGCGAACATGATGGAGTGGCGGCACTCGTCGGCGATCTCGGTGAGCGCGAACTGGAACTCGGCGTTGGCGGGGTTCTTGAGGTACTGGTCGCGCAGCACCATCTGCTGGAGGATCATCTCGAACCAGATGCCGGTGTTCATGATCGAGCAGACCTCGTGCCGGGTGAGCGCGATCCGCTGCTGCTCGGTCATCTCGTCCCACAGCCGGGTGCCGTAGAGGGTGCTCCACTCGGGGTTGAGGCCGTAGTGCTCCTCGGGGAGGGGCGCGTCCCAGTCGATCTCGGTCATCGGGTCGTAGGAGAGGGTGGCGGCCGACTCCAGCAGCCGCTTCGAGACGTCGTCGTCGGCCGCCGTGTGGCCGTGTTCCGCCGCCCCGTGGCCGTTCCGGTCCGCCGGCGTCTGCCGGGTGAGAGCCATGGCTGCCTCCTGGTGCCTGCCCCTGCGGGTTCCCGCTCACCCGCCTTATTAGACGGACAGTACAATAAGAGCCCGTTCCCGAGAACCCCTCGCGCAGCGCCGAACCGGCGCACAGCGGACGGCGCGCGCCCCGGCGGCGGGCGGGCACACGGACGTGCGTTTCACACGGGTGTCCGGCGTGGCCGTCTGATACGGACGTACGTGCCGGCGCGCGCCTGGGACGGACGTCCGCCCCACTCGACGTCCAGGACGGACGCACCGTGCGACTGGTCGTCTGACACGGACGTACGTCCCAGCGGGAGCCTGGGACGGACGTCCGTCCCATTGCGCGTCCGAGACGGACGTCCGTCCCATCCGCGCATCACACGGACGTACGTTCAGGACCGCCCCCGCCCCCACCGCCGCGCCCGACCCTGGGCGTCGAAGAGGACCAGGGCATCGGCGGCGGGCCGGAGGACGTCCCGCAGTGCCGACGCGGTGGCCGGCTCCAAGCCGCCGAGGGCTTCGGCGAGTTCGTCGGTGACGTCCTGGGCGATCTCGGCCGCGACCGCGTCCGGGGCCGTGCGCGGGCCCAGCTTGCTGACGGCGGCGGCCGCGCGGGCCGGGGTGAGCAGGGCGGAGGCCTGGACCAGCAGCCAGGCGGGGACGCCGGCGGCACCCTCAGGCGGGGGGAGGTAGGGGCGGGCGCCGTCGTAGCGCCCGTCCTCGGCGAATGCCTTCTGCTTGACCTTGAGCACCGGGCGGGCCGCTCCGGACTCGCGCCATTCGCCGGCGGGCTTGAGGACGTAGCCCTCGGCGAGGTTGTCGGCGAGTTCGGGCAGTCCGAACAGGGCCGGCACCCGGCTGGGGAATGCGGCGGGCAGGTCCTGGAGGGTGTTCAGCGGGCCACGGGCGAGCAGGGGGACGCAGCTCAGCCCGGCGGCGTCGGCGGCGGAGCGGAGTTCGCGGTCGGCGAGCCAGCAGCGGCCGTCGGCGGTCTCCACCGTGGCGTCGAAGGGCAGCCAGCGCAGTCCGGGGTCGTACCAGACGCCCGTCTGCACGGGTTCGACCCCGGGGGCGGCGGGCACCCCGGGGTGGGGGTAGCGGCCGCCGGCCAGCTCCCCGTACACGGTGACGACGGCGTCGCCGCCCCGGCCGGCCCGAACCGCCGCCGCGAACCGGCCCGCCGCGACGCGCAGTCGGGGCCAGATCCGGCTGACGCCGAAGAAGGCGTCGAGGTCCTCGTCCCCGAGCAGGTCGCGCCGCTTGGCGGCCCGTACGGCGTCGCCCTCGCAGACCACCGCGAAGTGCGCGCCGTGGACCTTCTCCGCCGCCGTCCACTCCCGGCTGCCGGGCGCGTCGGGGCGCCCCTTCGTGGGGATCTTCGGATAGGGCGTCAGTTCGGACCAGGAGTCGGGCACGAACAGGATCCTCGCCGCAAAGCCCCACCCCCGCAACGGAGATACCCGGCAGGGACACCAGGCGGAGACGCCCGGCGGAGCCAGCTGACGGAGCCAGCCGACGGAGACGCCTAACGCTCCCGCCACAGCCCCGCGAGATGGGCGTGCAGCAGTTCCTCGGCCTCGGCCGTGGTCCGGTGGCCGATGAGGACGTGTCCGGTGAGCCCGTCGGCGAGGGCGAGCAGCGTACGGGCTTCGCGCCGGGGGTCGAGGGTGGGGGCGGCCTCGGCGACGAGTCGGGCGAGCAGCCCCTCCAGGTCGGTGTAGCCGGCCCGCAGGTCGGCGGCCAGGGCGGGGTTGACGGCGGCCGCGGCGAGGAAGGCGAGCCAGATCCGGGCCTCGGCGCGGTGTTCCTCGCGCAGCAGCGCGACTTCGCCGACGACGTGGCCGACCGTGCTGGCGGCGGACTGGGCGGGGCCGGCGACGAGTCGGCCCCGGGCCCGTTCGGTGACGCGTGCGCCGATGTGGCCGAGGGCGAACCGGAGCATCTCCTCCTTGTTGCGGAAGCAGCGTTGGACGGCGCCCATGGAGACGTCGGCGCGGGTGGCGACGTCCCGCAGGGTCGCGCCTTCCAGGCCTTGGGCGTCGATCAGCGCGCAGACGGCGTCGGCGATCCGTCGGCGCCGCTCCTCGTGGTCGACCTGCTTGGGCATCCGCCACGCACCTTCCGACTCCGCCCGATTCCACCCGCCTCCGGGCTCCACCCCGGGACATTCCGATGCAACCGTATCGGATCCGCCGCCGGGAGCCCAACAGCCGCCCAGCCGCCAGCCCCGGGCCCCGGCGACCCACCCCCTCAGCCCACCCCCTCAGCCCGCCGCCGGCACCCCCGGCGCACTCGGCGCCCCCGACGCACCTGGCACACCCGACACCTCCACCCCCGCCTCCCGCAGGATCGCCGACAGCGCACGGGCCTCGTGCTCCGTCATCCGCGTCGTCTCGTACGGCACCGCGTTCACCCAGCGCTGGGCCAGCCGGGCGATCCGCTCGCCGTACCGTTCGGCGGTGGCCAGGTCCCCGCGCGACCCGGCGTGCTCCGGCCCCTGGTCGGCGTTGCTCTGGCTCATCAGCCCCAGCCAGGAGCCCAGCCGGTTGACGTCGTCCCGGCTGCCGCCGCTCCAGTTGTTGCCCGGCATGTCGCCGACGCCGATCCACTGCATGCCCAACTGTGCACCGAAGACGGCCAGTTGCTCCAGCACGGCGAGCTTGTCGCCGCTCTGCGAAGCCGACATGGTGAACCCGCCGGCCAGCTTGTCCTTCCAGCTCTGGGTGACGAACGGCGTGAACGCGGCCTCCATGAACGCCTTGAACACCGCCGACACGCTGCCCATCAGCGTCGGACTGCCGAACACGATGGCGTCGGAGCGGTCCAGCAGGGCCAGCACCTCCGGGTCGTGCCAGCGGCCCGCATTGACGTCCTCGGCCCGGATCTCGACCAGGTGCACCTCCGCGCCCGGCACCCGCCGGGCGCCGGCGGCGAGGTGCTCGGCCAGCACCCGGGTGTGGCCGTGCACCGAGTGGAACACCACGCCGACCGTGACCGCCGGCACTGCCCGGCCGGACTCAACACCGTTGACTGCCATGTCTCTTCACCGTTCTCGTCGATCGACTGCGCTGCTTGTCCTCCCATCTCAGCCCGTGCGCGGTCCGGCATCAACGCCGAACTCCGGCATGCAGCGATCGGTGGCACCGATCGATCGCCGGGCCGGTCGCGCTACCGTGGGACGGTGGACAGGATCGAACTGGAAGCATTCGTCGCGGTCGCCGAGGAGCTGCACTTCGGCCGCGCCGCCGCCCGTCTCCACCGCGGGCAGCCCACCGTCAGCGACGCCGTCCGGCGCCTGGAACACACCCTCGGCGGCCGACTGTTCGACCGCACCAGCCGCCGGGTCTCCCTCACCGAGCTCGGCACGGCCCTGCTCCCCGACGCCCATGCCACCCTCGCCCAGCTGCGCGGGTTCCAGCAGCGCGGCCGCGCGCTCGCCGCCGGCGAGCGGACCGGGACCACCCTCGTCGTCGGCCATGCCGAGTACACCGGCCACCAGCTGCTGCTGCGCTGCCTCCCGCAACTGCGCGAGCGCTTCCCCGACGTGACGATCGTGCCGGAGGCCATGCCGACCACCGCCCTGGTCGCCGCCCTCCGCGCGGAGACCATCGGCCTGGGCATCGGCTGGGCCACCGGCGGCATCACCGGCGTACGGGCCCGGGTGCTCTCCACCGAGCGCTTCATGGCCCTCGTCCCGGAGGCCCATCCTCTGGCCGGGCACGCCGAGTTGAGCACCGCCGAACTCTCCACCACCGGCCTGCTCACCTGGCCCCACCAGATCAACAGCGGCCTCTGCGACCGCCTCCTCACCGCCTTCCGGATCGGCGGGGCCGACCTGCGCATCATCCGCACCGCCGACAGCGTCCACGCCATCGCCGCCCACGTCGCCGCGGGCACCGGCATCGGCATCACCGTCGAGTCCGCCCTCGACCACCGGCCTCCGGGGCTGCACGTCATCCCCCTCACCGGCCCCTCGACCACCGCCGACCAGGTCGTCCTCACGCCCGCCGCGCCCTCCCCCGCCGCCACCGCCCTCCGCGACCTCCTCGTCGCCGCCTCGGCGGCGCTCCGACCCCGGCACACCTAGGGCGGCTCGACTACTCTTCGTGTCGACTCACGCGCCCTCCGTGAGAGGATCACGCGACGGCACCGCGCCCCGACCCCGAGGAGTAGGCATGGCCGAGCGCCAGAACGGCACCGTGAAGTGGTTCAACGACGAGAAGGGCTACGGGTTCATCAGCCCGGAGTCCGGCCCCGACCTGTTCGTGCATTTCCGGGCGATCGAGTCGACCGGCTTCAAGTCCCTGGTGGAGGGCCAGAAGGTCTCCTTCGAGGCCGTCCAGGGCCAGAAGGGCTTGCAGGCCGACAAGGTCCGGGTCGAGGAGTAGCGACCCCGGCGGATCCGTTGCGCGCGCCCGGTCGGCGCTGTGGCCGACCGGGCGCGCCTCCGGCGCCGCTACTGGGCGCGGAGCCCGGCCAGTACCCCCTGCACCTGCTGGACGACTGCCGGGGGCAGCGTGCCGTACTTCATCGACTCGCCGCTCGCCTGGCCCGGGCCGCTGACCGCGTAGGACGCGAGGCCCGCCACGACGGCGGAGTTCCCGCCGCTCCCGCAGAAGGCGAGGTAGCCGAAGCCGACCACCGGATAGCCGCCCTTGACCGGCCTCTGGTAGTCGAGCTTGACCGACACCTTGCCGCCCGAGGTCTCCGCCGTGCCGGTCGCGGCCATCGTGGTGGCGGTCGCGGTGCTCGGGGCCGCGTCGGAGTCACCGGTGCGCACCCGGGCCGCGTGGAGGTTCCCGACGTCCCGCAGCGGGACGAAGCCGATCGACCCCTGGGCACCGGCGACGGCGCCGGGGATGCTCGCCTCGGTCGCCCCCGGCCGGGCCTTCGCCTCGGAGTCCCAGACCGCGCCCACCTCGTACGGCCAGTCGGCGGGCGCGGCCTTGCCGAGGTACTGGGAGAACACGTAGGCGGACCAGGACAGCCCGGCCGGGACCCGGACGTCGATCGGCGAACCGGGCAGCACCGTGGCCGGGTTGAGCGCCCTGATCGCCGGGTCGTTCCAGGACTGGATCTGCTTCCGGAAGATCTTGGCGAGCGTCGGGGCGTCGAGCACCAGGTCGACGACCCCGGGCACGTTGAAGACGACCGCGACGGGGGCCACGGTGACCGGGAGCTGGGACACCTGGCCGGTGGCACAGTGCTTGCCGTAGGTGACCGCCTGCTGATCGGTCAGCGTGGTGTCGAATCCGGCGGCGTCGAGCCCGCCGTCGGCGAGGAGGGTCGCGTTGGCGGTCTTGAACGGGTCCTCGGCGCTGGGGGCCGCAGGGCCCTTGTAGGTGAGCCGGTTGCCCGGGCAGGCCTTGCCGAAATCCGCCGTCCACCGCTCGACGAGGGCGCCCTCCATCCCGTCCACGCCGATCGTGGCCTGCCCGGCCGGGGCGCAGCTGACCCCGGAGGCGACGGCGGACGGGCCGGTCTGACCGCTCTGCCCGGCCTGCCCGGTTTCCGGCGCACCGGAGTGCCAGGTGAGGTAGCCGAGCGTGCCCGCCGCGGCGATGACGGCGGCGGCCACGGCGGCGCCGATCAGCAGGGCCTTACGCGGTCGGGATCGACCGGCGGGGGTGGTGGAGGGAGCGACGGAGAGAGCGGCGGAGGGGGCGGTGGGCAGGTACGGCGGTACGGTCGGCGGCGCCGGTGGCGGCACCGACGCCGGGGCGACCGGGTTGGGGGCCGTGGGCGTCGGAACGACCGGAGCCGGAACGGTCGCAGGAGCAGGAGCAGGAGCAGGAGCCGAGGCCGGAGCAGGCGCCACCGGCCCCGTCCGCAGCTGGACCGTCCGTTCCCTCGCCGCCTCCCCCGTCATCCTCAACAGCCCCTCCACCGTGGGCCGTTGCTCCGCCTCCTTGGCCAGGCACCCGATGATCAGCGGGTACAGCTCGGGCGCCAGCCCGGCCAGGTCCGGCTCCTCGTAGACGACCCGGAAGCCCACGGCGTGCGAGGAGTCCGCGCCGAAGGGGCCGCGCCCGGTGGCGGCGAAGGCCAGCACGGAGCCGAGGGCGAACACGTCGGTGGCCGTGGTCGCCGTGCCGTTGCGGAACTGTTCGGGGGCCATGAACGGCGGGGTGCCGACGGCGACGCCGGTGCTGGTCAACTGGGTCTCGCCGGCGCTGCGCGCGATGCCGAAGTCGATGACGCGCGGCCCGTCCTCGGCGAGCAGCACGTTGCCGGGCTTGAGGTCGCGGTGGATCAGTCCGACGCGGTGGATCTCCTGGAGCGCCTCGGCGAGTCCGGCGGCCAGCCTGCGCACCTCGGGCGGGGTCAACGGGCCCTGGCCGGAGACCCGTTCGCCCAGGGAGGGGCCGGGGACGAAGAGCGTCGCCAGCCAGGGCGCCGGGGCGTCGGGGTCGGCGTCGAGGACGGGCGCGGTGAATGCCCCGCTGACCTTGCGCGCGGCCGTGACCTCCTGCCGGAACCGGGCCCGGAACTCGGCGTCCGCGGCCAGCTCGGGCCGGATCACCTTCACCGCCACCTGCCGCCCGGACACCGATCGGGCGCGGTAGACGACGCCCATCCCGCCCGCGCCGAGCCTGCCCTCCAGGAGGTACCCGCCGATCTCCCGCGGATCGTGTTCCGACAAGGTCACGTGCCGTTTCCTCCCCCAGGCGCGTCCGGCCGTCCAGCCGGTCGGCCGTCCAGCCGACCGACCGGCCCAGCCTAGTAGGGGCCGGGAGCGGCAGGTGAGGCAGGCTCAACCGGTGAAGCCCGGCACCACCAGTCCGGACTCGTACGCGATCACCACCGCGTGGGTGCGGTTCTGGGCGCCGAGCTTGGTGAGCACGTTGCCGACGTGGGTCTTGACGGTCTCCAGGCTGACCGCCAGCGTCTCGGCGATCTCCGGGTTGGACAGCCCGGTGGCCATCAGCCGCAGCACCTCCTCCTCCCGCCCGGTCAGCGCCGCCTGCGGCAGGGCCTCGGCGGAGTCCAGCGGCCGGGCGGCGACCATCCGGCGCAGCGCCGCCGGGAAGAGGACCGCCTCGCCCGCCGCCACCACCCGTACCGCTTCGGCGATCTGCCGGACGGGGAGGCGTTTGAGCACGAAGCCGCTGGCCCCGGCGCTGAGCGCGGCGGTGACGTAGCCGTCGTTCTCGAAGGTGGTGATCACCACGACCTTCGGCGGCTCGGTGGACTCCGCCAGCAGCTGCCGGGTGGCCTCGATCCCGTTGCGGCGCGGCATCCGCACGTCCATCAGGACGACGTCGGGCCGCAGCCGCAGCGCCTGCTCGACCGCCTCCACCCCGTCGGCGGCCTCGCCGACCACCTCGATCCCGGGCTGGACGCCGAGCAGGGTGCGCAGACCGCTGCGGGTGATGGCGTCGTCGTCCGCGATCAGCAGCGTGACGGGAGCCTCGGGCGCGGTGCTCACACCGCCGCCCGGACCGGCAGTCGGACGGCGAGGCGCCAGCGCGCATCACCGGCCGGTCCGTCCCCAACCGACCCGTCCCCGGCCGGCCCGTCCCCAACCGACCCGTCCCCGGCCGGCCCGCCCCCGACCGACCCGTCCCCGGCCGGCCCGCCCCCGACCGGTCCGGCCTCGAACTCGCCGTGCAGCAGCCGCACCCGTTCGGCCAGCCCGGGCAGGCCGTGCCCGGACGTCGGGAAACCGCCCACCCCGGCCCCCGCGACCGCCCCCACCTGGTTGACCACCCGCAGCTCCAGCGCGTCCGGCCCCGCCGCCACCCGGACGGTGATCGGGCCGCCCGCCCCGTGCCGGAGCGCGTTCGTCAGCCCCTCCTGGAGGATCCGGTACGCCGCCCGGGAGATCGTCCCCGGCACCTGCGCCAGGTCGCCGGACAGCTCCGGCTCCGCCACGGCGCCCGCGTGCCGCAGCCGGTCCAGGAGTTCGGGCAGGTCGGCCAGGGTCCGGGTGGGCGCGGTGCCCGCCTCCTCCTCGCGCAGCACGCCCAGCACGTAGTCCAGGTCCTCCAGCGCGGCCCGGGTCGACTCCTCGATGCTGCGCATGGCGGCCCGGGCCGTCACCGGGTCGGCGTCGAGCACCTCGCCCGCGACGGCGGCCTGGATGGTGGCCGCCGTCAGGGTGTGCCCGATCGAGTCGTGCAACTCGTGGGCCAGCCGGTTGCGTTCGGCGAGCCGGCGCTCCCGTTCGGCGGCCTGCGCGAGCCGCTCGGCGGCCGACGGCCCCAGCAGGCGCGGCGCCAGCCACCGCAGGGCCGCCGCCACCGCCGCGCACCCGGCCACCGCGAGCAGCACGCACACGACGGCCACCGCCCAGCTCCACCCGCCATCGGCCACCGACGCCGACCGGCCGAACAGGCTCAGTTGTGCCCGGCCGTCGAGCCAGCCTCCCGGCAGCGACAGGCCGGCGAGCAGCAGCAGGCCGCTGGCCAGCGCCCCCGTCCACCCCAGGGCCACGTGCAGCAGCAGCCACAGCGGCGTCCGCCAGCGGTCGGCGACGGCCGCCCCGGCCGTTCCCGACGCTCCGGCAGCACCGGGATCCGGCAGCGCCACCCCCAGCAGTCGGCGGGCGGACGCGACCAGCACCCGGCGCGTGGTGCGGGCCAGCCCGACCACGCCGATCAGCACCGCCCAGACCAGCAGGGTCAGCACGACCTGCACCCCGTACGGAGCGGACCGCCACGCCAGGGCCGGCACCATCACGACCGGCAGCAGCGCGAGGCTCCCCAGCGCGCCGCAGTAGGCGAACAGCGCGCCCGTGTACGTGGAGCCGCGCAGCAGCGGCCGGATTCCCCTGATCATGTCTGCCAGTATGTCCGGCCAGGTCAGCGGCCACCTCCCCCGATCGAGGGAGGGCCTTTTCCCGCTTTTCCGCGATGTGCGCCCGGGGCTCCGGAAGTCAGGATCGTGTCCTGCCAGTTGACGAGAGGACGGCCGTTGCACACCCGAGAAGACGAGCCCCGGACGGACGTCCGCACCCTGGACCGCCAGGCCCCCGGGCACGACCCCGCCCCCGGGCAGGGCCCCACCCCCGGCCCGCACCACGACCCCGGCCCCGGCCCCGGCCCCGGCCCCGGCCCGCACCACGGCGTACGGCCCCCGGCCCGCCGCAACGGCCCGGCCGTGGCCGCGCTGACGCTGGGGGTCCTCGGCGCGGTCACCTCGATCGTCGTCGTCGGCGGCCTGTTCGGCGTCCTCGGCCTGGTGCTGGGCGCCGTCGCCCTGCGGAGGGCCCGGCGGACGGGTACCGGCCGGGGCATGGCCAACGCGGGCGTGGTGCTGTCGCTCCTCGCGATCGCGGGGTCCGTCCTGGCCGCCGTCCTGCTGGCCTGGTACGCCGACCGGACGCAGCCGTGCTACCGGCCCGACAGCTTCCGGCAGTACCGGGAGTGCGTCCAGCAGCAGTTCCACCGGGGCTGACCGGCGGTCGACCGCCCCCAGCGCCCGTGTTCCCGACGAATTCCCTTCGGTTTCCCTACGATTCACAGGAGTTGACGTATGCGTGAGCAGACTTGGCAGAGGCTTCGCACCCCCCGGCGGCGCAGCGCCGTGGCGGCCTCGGTGGCCGTGGCGATGGCGGCCGGCGTCCTGGCGGCGGGTGTCCTGACACCGACCGCCGCATCCGCCGCCGCCAAGCCCGACACCGTCCAGCAGGGCCTGGACGCGCTGGTGCGGCAGGACAAGCTGCCCGCCGCACTGGCGACCGTCAAGGACCGCAAGGGCCGCACCCAGGCCTACACGGCGGGCGTCGGCGACCTGGCCACCGGCGCGAAGGTGCCCAAGGACAGCCAGGTGCGGATCGGCAGCAACACCAAGACCTTCACCGCCGTCGTGGCGCTGCAACTGGTCGGCGAGGGGAAGGTCCGCCTCGACGAACCGATCGAGACCTACCTGCCGGGCCTCGTCCGCGGGGACGGCATCGACGGGCACCGCATCACCGTGCGCCAGCTCCTCCAGCACACCAGCGGCCTGCCCGACTACGAGGGCGACATCGACGAAGCCACCCTCCAGCAGCGGTACTTCGAGCCGCGCGAGCTGCTGGACATGGCCTTCCGGCACAAGGCCGGCTCCGCGCCCGGCGAGAAGTTCGAGTACAGCAGCACCAACTACGTGCTGGCCGGCCTGCTCGTCCAGAAGGTGACCGGCCGCCCCCTCGCCGAGGAGATCGACCGGCGGATCGTCCAGCGGATCGGGCTGCGCCACACCTCCTTCCCCGGCACCGGCGACCGGAGCATCCGGGAGGCCCACCCGCAGGGCTACCGCCAGGAGAAGCCGGGCGGCCCGCTGATCGACACCACCGAGCTGGACCCCTCGGCGGGCTGGGCGGCGGGCCAGATGATCTCCACCAACGCCGACCTCGACCAGTTCTTCACCGCGCTGCTCGGCGGACGCCTGCTCCCGGCGGCCCAGCTCGCCGAGATGCGCACGACCGTCCCGATCGCGGACAGCGGCGCCGGCTACGGGCTGGGACTGATCAGCCGCCCGCTGTCTTGCGGCGGCGTCTACTGGGGCCACGGCGGGGACATCCCGGGTTTCGAGACCCGGGGCGGGGCCACCGACGACGGCCGGGCGGTCAACATCGCCGTGACGCAGATCCCGGCGGACGGCGCCGTCACCCGCCGCCTGGAGCAGGTCGTGGACACGGCCCTCTGCCGCTGATCCGCCGCCCGCCCTCCTCGCGCGGCCGCAGCCGAAGCCACGCCCGCCGTCACAGCGACAGCCCGTCGCGGATCACCCGTCGAAGTTGGACCAGAAGATCCCGACGCCCGCACCACTCGCGTCCCGGCCGACCAGGATGCTGTTCGCGGTGAAGTCGCAGGTGGGGAAGACCAAGGCGTTCGCGCCGCTCGCCGGGTCGACGAGGACGTCCAGCAGCGGGGTCCGGGAGCCGGCCTCCTGCTGGGCCTCGAACGCGGCGGTGGCGTGGGGGGGGGGGGGGGGGGGCGCCCCCCGCGCCCCCCCCCCCGCGCCGGGCCCCCCCCCCCCCCCCCCCCACTCGCTGTCGGGGGGAGTCTCGGGCCCCCACAA
>NZ_JBHYGR010000018.1:70019-91120 GCF_042738155.1 Kitasatospora sp. NPDC059088
CGCTGGGTGGGGTTTCTTGTTGTCTCCCTGTGGGGGGTGTCGTGTCGCTGTTCTGGGGGGCGGCCGCTTCGGGGGGGGGGGGGGGCCCGGGGGCCCCCCCCCCGCCCCCCCCCGGCCCCCCCGGCGCAGGGCCCCGCCGATCACCAGGTTGTCCGGGGTGGTGGAGCAGATCGCCGACGCACTCTCGCTCAGCTCGTTGACGTCGTCGGACGCCTCCTCCCAGTCCGCGTCGACCAGCGCCTCGGGGCCGGTACCGGCGGCGACCAGCGCGACCGCGGAGACGGTGGCGCCCCGCTCGTCGTTCCAGTCGTACGCGAGGTACACCTCGTGCAGCCCGTCGGCAATGTCGCTGAACGTGTAGTGGTCCCCGCCGTCGAGACCGCAGACCGCGATCTCCCCGCGGCTCGCCAGCCGCCCGGCCAGCGTGAACTCGCCCAGGAAGCCGGGCTCGTCCTCCGAGTTGTTCGCCTTCAGGACGGTTTCGATCGCTTCGATCATCTTCATGGCGGGGAGTGTGCCACCCCGCCCCGACAGTCCCGGCCCCGGCCCCGGCCGCTCACCGGTCGTCCGTCGCACGCCGGGCGATGACGTCGGCCAGCTGGTCGAAGGTGCGGTTCAGCACCGTCCGCCGTTCCTCCTTGAACTCCGGGGAGGGCTCCAGGCCGTCGACGGTCCGTTCCCAGACGGCCAGGAACGTCCGCTTCCAGTCCTCGACCACCCCGGCCTCCGGCAGGCCCTCGGAGGCGTAGCCGGCCACGGCGAGGGTGTGCAGCAGCTCCAGGTTGCACGGCACGGCGACGCCCCAGTACTCGTCGGGCTCGATCTCGACGGGATCGCCGTCCAGTGCCTCGGCGATCTCGGTGACGAGCCCGTCGACGACGCTCGACAGGTGGTCGAGGGCCGTGTCGCTCTCGAAGTTGCCGCTGCCCCAGGTGCCCATGTGGTTCTCCTCGGAGGGGTGGTGCCGGTGTCGTGTTCCTCGGGCCATCGAAGCAGGGCGCAGTGACACGGCCGGTCGGTCCTGGGACCGACCGGCCGTTTGCCGTTGCCGTTCAGCTCGGCCGTTCGCCGTAGCTGTGGAGCTCAGCCGCCGGGTGGCGGGCCGGCGGCCGCGGCGACCGCGCCGGGCGGGATGAGCCGGCGGGCGACGAGGTCGGCGTAGACCTGCTGGAGGTGGGTGACCTCCCCGGCGGCGGGGTTGACGGCGGCCGCGGTGGGTGCGGTGACCCCCGCGAGGACGTCGTCGGTGCGCGGCGCGGCGAGGGTGAGCACGGCCCCGATGTCGGCGGCCGCGGCGTCGCGGGCGGTGAGGGCGGGCAGCGACCAGCGCCGCTCGACGGTGCGCAGGACGCTGGTGTGGTCCAGCTGCGCCGCGGCGTCGGGTGACCGGAAGACGGTGCCGGGGGCGATCAGCGGGGAGACGAGCACGGTCGGCACGCGGACGCCGAACCGCTCGAAGTCGAAGCCGAGTTCGCCGGTGGTGCCGTCGCCGGGCGGGGTGGCGGTGGTGGGGGGCGGGACGTGGTCGTAGCAGCCGCCGTGTTCGTCGTAGGTGATGACGAGCAGGGTCTGCCCCCAGGCCGGCCCGCCGCGCAGGGCCCGGTAGACGTCCCGGATCAGCTGCTCGCCCAACGCGACGTCGAGGACGGGGTGTTCGCTGTTCCCGGTGGCTCCCCAACTGGGTTCGAGGAAGGTGAAGGCGGGCAGGGTGCCGGCCGCGGCCGCCGCCTGGAAGGCGGTGAAGACGCCGAAGTGGTCGGCGGAGGCGCCGTGGATGTCGGGGAAGTTCCCGGAGACCATCGGCGCGGTGTGGTAGCCGTAGGCCCGCCAGGACACATCCGCGCTGGTGAGCCGGCCGAAGATGCTGGGGCAGGTGAAGTTGTGGGTGTGGTCGTCCAGGTGCCCCTGGCTGGTCGCCGCGCAGGAGAACGCCCGGTTCGGCAGGGTCTCGGTGGGCACGGAGCTGTACCAGTGGTCGCACACCGCGTAGCCGCGGGCCAGTGCGGAGAGCACCGGCAGGGTGTCCGGGGTGTGGCAGCTCATGATGTCGGCCGGGACGGTGCCGGGAAGGACGGTGTGGTTCGGCTGGGGAGGCAGGTCCAGCACGCGCGCGAAGTCCGTCACGAACCCCTGCATCCCGGCCACCGGCGGCGTCGGCGGGTCGGTCGTGCCGAACAGCTGGGCGTTGGTCGGGCCGTACCCCTCACCGGGGTTGGCGCCCGGCATGAAGTAGGGGTGGGGGTCCGTCGACTGGATGCGGCGGACCGTGACGAGCTTGCCGTTCTGGTCCGGGTTGGTCTCCTGGCCGGTGAGGCCCTCGTACGGCTGGCCGGCGGGAGAGACGTTGCCCTCGTCCGTGTACAGGAACCCGAGCATGTGGTCGAAGGAGCGGTTCTCCAGCATCAGCACCACGAGGTGTTCGACCGCCTGGAGGCCGTCGCCGCCGGACATCAGCCCCTCCGTTTGCTCGGCAGCCACTGGTCGCGCGGGATCCGGCGCCGTTCACGACGGCTGCCGACGTGCGCCCGGCTGTGGTACGCGACGGTGAGGGAGGCGGTCTTCTGGGTCCATCCGGTGCCGGCCGAGACGTCGAAGATCCCGATGTAGCCGCCGGGGAGGAGTTCGAGCGGCTGCTTGATGGCATTGCCGTGGTCGAACTGGGTGCCGTTCGCGGGGCGGGCGGACTGGAACCACGCCGGGTGGACGAAGTCGCTGACCTTGACCCCGGCGATGTCGTACGCGAAGTTCTCGTCCTGGCAGGCGTCGCACACCTCCATGGCGTACAACGTCCCCTTGTTGGCGGTCGGTTGGTCGAAGACCACCTGGTCGATGTCCGGGTCGCCGATGATCTCCAGCAGCTCGTGGCTGATCGTCACGGTCCAGTTCTCGCCGTACTGCTTGTCGGTGGCGGCGAAGACCTTGCCGATCGGCAGGAAGTTCGCGGTCAGGTCGTGGTATCCGAGGGCGCCGGCCTGGTCGGAGTTGTCCAGGACGACCATCCACCAGGCGGTGTCGGAGAGTGCGTTCGACGCGACGAAGGACACGTCCGCGTCGATCCCCCACACCGGCGCGAAGTCCCGGTGGACCTGGGTCTGGAGTGCGGGGACGACGGCGCTCACCTCGTGGTCGGTGAGCACGGTGCTCTCGTTGGTCACTTCGATCTTGATGATGGACATGGCTCCTCCCGATGTCCGATTCCGTGGTGTATACGTAGGTACTACGCATCTGCCGTAAATGTCGCTTGTATACTTACAGCCTCTGCCGCGCAGCGTCGGACGTCAAGACCTGAGCCCCGAGGACAGTCCGGGAGGCACTGGTGGGAACCGACTCGACCCCCGACTCCACCCCCGAGCCGAAGCCGTCCGGCCGGGGCCGGCTGAGCAGGCCACGGGTGCTGCGCGCGGCGGTCGCCCTGGTCGACCGCGAGGGCCTCACGGCGCTCACCATGCGCGGCCTCGCCGTCGACCTGGGCGTGGAGCCGATGGCGCTCTACCGCTACGCCGACGGCAAGCAGGCGCTCCTCGACGGCATGGTGGAGGCCTTCTACGCCGAGGTGAACGAGCAGGTGGGCGACGGGGCGGACACGGGCGACTGGCGGACCCGGCTGCACCACGTCGGCAAGGCCTTCCACCAGGTCGCCGACGCCCACCCGGAGGTGTTCCCCCTGGTCGCCACCCGCCCGCTCAGCGTCCCCCTGGCCCGCCGGCCGGCCTCGATGCTCCAGCTCAACGAACTCGTCCTGACCGTGTTGAGCGGCGCCGGCCTCGACGACCGGGGCACCCTGCGCCTCTACCGGGCCGTGGTCGGCTGGGCGATCGGCTTCCTGCTGGTGGACAAGCGGCAGGTGATCGACAACCCCGACGACCCCGAGCCCCTGCTCCGCCTCGGCCTGCACCGCCTCCCGGCCGCCGAGTACCCACTGCTGCGCACCCTCGCCCCGCTGCTGATCGACCACGACGCGGAAACGGAGTTCACCACCGGCCTGGACGCCCTCCTGGACCGCCTGGTGCCGTAAAGCAAAAAGGCCGGTCGATCCGAAGATCGACCGGCCATTCGCTGTGCGCGAGGGGGGAGTTGAACCCCCACGCCCTTTCGGGCACTGGAACCTGAATCCAGCGCGTCTGCCTATTCCGCCACCCGCGCATCTGGGTGATGGGTTAACTATAGACCATCTGGAGGGGTGCCTCTGACCACCCAGAAGCGACGAGAGCGACCTGCTCCTCACCGAGGATGCGAAGGCCATGCTCTTCCCTGAAGTACGCGTAGTCCTTCAAGTTCAAGGTGGCAAGCGGAAGATCATGGGTCAGGCAGCAGGCCGCAATCCACATGCCATTGACGGGGCGCGGCAAGCCTGCCTTGAGACCGGCTGCGGACAACCGGCCCCACGTTGCCGCCACCGCCTCATCGCCGGGAGAACAGGGATACCCGACAGCCAGTCCGCGAGTTCCTGGCGCCGCCGCCCTCCCCAGTCCCGTACCGCACTCCCCAGCCCTCCCCCGCACCGGAAGTCGGCCCGTCCGACTTCCCATGCGGGCGCGGCTACAGCACGGCGACGCACGCGCTCAGGTCGGCGGCCAGGAAGACGAGGTGGCTGTCACCGGTCATCTCCACCTTCGCCAGGGCGACCGGGGTGGCCCCTGCCCGGCGAAGGACCGACAGTCCCTGCTCGAAGTCCTTGACGGTGGCGACCCCGTCCTCCGCCATCCACTGCGCCCGCCATTCCCAGATGGCGAACAGCCGACTGGCCGGTGCCGTCGCGTCGGCCCACACCTGGAAGGCCGCCCCGGCCCGCAGGGCCAATGCGGCCCGGCGGGCGCCGTCGGTCCCGTTCCGTTCGAGGACGGTGATCAGGTCTTCGCGTTCCACGCCGTGCAGTGTTCGCCCCGCGCCGGTTCAGTGGTCCGGGAGGGTGTACGCGGCGCGGATGCCGCCGTAGACGGGGAGTTCGGAGGCGGTCAGGTAGCCCGAGTCCGGGCCGGCGAGGTAGGCGGCCGCGGCCGCGACCTCGTCGAGGGTGGCGAACCGGCCCATCGGGATGTGGGCGAAGCGCCGCCGGGTCTCCTCCTCGCCCATCCGCTCGAAGACGGCCCTGATCTCCGGGGCGTCGACCGGGCCCAGCGCCAGGGTGTTCACCCGGATGCCGCGCCGTGCCAGGTGGGTGCCCAGGTCGCGCCCGAGCTGGGTCACCGCGGCCTTGGCCGCGGAGAAGGCCGTCTGGGCGGTCGCCGCGCCCATGCCGGCGAGGAAGGAGCCGGTCAGCACGATCGATCCGCCGGGGTTCATCACCGGCACCCCGTAGCGGCAGCTGAGCACCGCGGGGGCGAGGACGGCCCGGAAGGCCCGTTCCCAGACCTCGGGGGGCGTCTCCAGCAGGCCGTGGTCCTCACGGTCCATGGGCCCGGCGTTGACGTGGAGCACGTCGACCCCGCCGTACTCCGCGTGGATGCGTTCGAACGCGAGTCGCGTCTCGGCCTCGATCCGCAGGTCCGCCGTGACGACCGGGAAGCCGGTCTCCACCGGCTGCCGGTCGATTCCGATGACGCGCCCGCCCTCGGCGGTGAACCGGGCCGCCACGGCACCCGCGATGGCCCCGCCCGCGCCTGCGATGACGCAGATCCGCCCGCCCAGCCGTCCCTGGTCCTGGCTGTTCCCGTCCATGGCCGCTCCTCTCGTCGTTGCGCCCCGGCGGCCCCTGCCCGCTGCGGGCCCGGCGGATCCGCTCGGACACCGGACGCCGGACGCCGGGCCTCGGACGCCGTCAGGAGTCTGCCGCCTCCACAGCACCGAGCGGACTCACCACGCCTGCCGGCCGATCCGGGCGATGATCACCGGCCAACACCCACCGGCCTCAAGCAGCGAGGGCCGTGCTCGGTCGCACGGCCCTCGCTGGGGGGTGTGGGGCGCCCCGTTCCCGCCCTCGTCGTCCGGATCTGCACGTGGTGGTGAGCTGTGCGCTGTGCCCCGTCACCTGTACGCGGTGCTGAGCTGCACTGTTGGGTGGGGAATCGAACCCCTTGCGTTGCTCTTCACGCGCCATGGACCGGATGAACCGCCGGCCCGCGGTGTGTGCACGCCTCCGTGACGACTACCTGCTGCCCCACACCCTGCTCATGGGACCGGGAGGTCAGTCCTCGATCAGGTCGATCTCCCAGTTGGTGCGCTGGATCAGGGTGTCCACCTCACGGATCTCCTTGGCCAGCGCGTCCGTCCGGGCACGGAGCTCCGCGACCGGCAGGGCGGAGAGGATCCGGAGCTCGGACCGCAACTGCCGTACGGCTCCCCGCTGGTCGCGCCCGGAGGCGGCGTCGGCGGCCGCGGTGATCACCGAGTGGCGCAGCCGCAGGACGTCCCGGCGGGCGAGGGCGTCGGTGAGGGTGCCGCCGCCCTCGATCCGCGCGGTGGAGTTGGTCCGGTTGATCTGGCGGATCAGCCGCTCCAGCTCGTCCAGCGCCGTTTCGGCCTGGGCCAGGACCTCCGCCGCACTCTCGGCCGGCTCCTCGCCCTCCTGGTAGCGGGCACTGCCGACGACGCGCGCCCGCAGCTGCTCCACCTGCCGCACCGCGGCCGCGCGCTGCGCGAGCGCCTCTGCCAGCTTCATCGCGTCATCACCTCCACGTCCTCCTGATCGTCCGGCAAGTATGCACGTCAGCGCGGTACGGCCCGGTGGCGGGGGTTCGGCGCCGACCGTCGTCCCCCATCCCCCGCGCGGGGGAGGCGAGTTGGGCCTCGCGCACGATCCGGGTGCAGCGGGCCGCGCGCCAGCATGGGGGCCATGGACACCGACCGGAACCCGATGGCCACCGCCGCCCCGACGTACCGACCGCCCGCGTACCGACCGCCCGCCCGCTGGGCGGTACGGGCCGCGCACCTCGCGGCGCTCACGGCCGTACCGTCCGGGATCTGGCGGATCGCGATGGGGGTCGGCGTCCCGGTGGGGTTCGACACCTCGGGCCTGGACGTCCCCGGCCGGTTCAGTGCCGTGTGCGTCGCGATGAGCCTGGCCACCGAAGGGCTCACGCTCCTCACGCTCGGGCTGGTGCGGCCCTGGGGCGAGGTGGTGCCGCGCCGGCTCCCGCTGATCGGGGGGAAGCGGGTCGCGCCGCTGGCGGCGGTCGTTCCGGCGCTGCTCGGCGCGGCCGTCGTGATGCTGCTGACGATCCCCCGGGCGGGCGGCTTCGGCGGGGCCCCGGGAGCCCCGACCGGGCCGGCCCTCTTCCTTATGGACGCCTGCTACGCACCCCTGCTGCTCTGGGGCCCACTGCTCGCGGCCGTCACCCTCGCCTACTACCGGCGACGCCGCTGCACCTGAACAGGAAGTCGGCCCGGCCGACTTCCCGTGCACGGCGGAGTGTGGCGGAGTGCACCCGCTCAGGCCTCGACCCGGGACTTCCAGGCGAAGGCGAACTCCGTCCGCCGCGCCAGCGCTCCGTCCCGCCAGGAGTCCGTGACGTCCCGCCATCTGCCCAGCCGGGCGTCGCGGACGCCGTCCTCGCGCTCCGGGTCGAAGGTGAGGCTGAACCGGTAGACCCGGCCCTCGGCGGAGATGACCTGCCCCTCCTCGGAGCCGAGGCTCTCCTGGAGGAGGTCCACGACGACCGTCCCCTCGGGATCGAGCCCCTGGCCGCGCAGCAACTCCCGCAGCCGGACCCAGAGATCGTGGTCGCTGCTCCGCAGGAGCCCGGTGTACTGCACGACGATGCCCGTGGTCATGGCCCCCAGTGTTCCAGCCGCCACCGCCGCCACCGCCACCGCCACCGGCGGCCGGAGAGCCCGCACGGGAAGTCGGCCCGGCCGACTTCCCGTGCAGCACCATCCGCTCTCCCCGGCGGCGCCCCCTCCCTGGTGACACCCTGGCCTGGGACGATGGGGTCGACGACCGATCCACCAGGGGGACCGCATGGAGCTACGGCAGCTGCGCTGCTTCGTCGCCGTCGCCGAGGAGCTGCACTTCGGACGGGCGGCCGAGCGGCTGCTGCTCGGGCAGCCGGCGGTGAGCCAGCAGGTGCGGCGGCTGGAGCGGGAGTTGCGGGTCGAGCTGTTCGACCGTTCGCCCCGGTACGTCCGGCTGACCCCGGCCGGGGAGCGGTTCCTGCCCGCCGCCCGGAACGTGCTGGCCGCCGAGGACGCCGCCCGGGCGCTCGCCGCCGACCTGGCCGCGCCCGCTGTGCTGCGGCTCGGCACCGTCACCGGGCTCGCCGAGCGGCTCGACCTGATCCTGGAGACCTACCAGCAGAAGGCCCCCGGAGTGCGGGTGGAACTGCACTCCGCCCCGGTGCGGGAGCGGCTGGCCCGGCTGTCCGACGGCCGGCTGGACGCCGCCTTCGTCCGCGGGGCGATCGCCGAGCACAGCCCGGACCTGCGCTTCCTGCCCGTCTGGCAGGACGAGTTGGTGCTCGCGCTGCCCGCCCGGCACCCGCTCGCCGACGCGGCCGAGGTGGACCTCGCGGACCTCGCCGGGCTGCCGCTGCGGCTCACCGAGCGGGCCAACCACCCGGCACTGGTCGACCTGGTGACGGGGGCCTGCGCCCGGGCCGGCTTCCGGCCCGTCCTCGGCCCGGCGCACGGCGCCCTCCAGGACACCCTGGCCTCGATCGGCACCGGCACCCCGATGTGGACGGTGGTGTACGCGGCCAACGCCCGGATGGTGAACACCCACCGGGTCGCCTTCCGCCCCTGCCGCACCCCGCTGGCGCTGCCCACCTCGATCGCCGTGCGGCGCTCCGCCCCGGTGCCCCGACTGCTCCTAAAGACCTGCCGCAGAACACCCCCGACCTGGAACGATCAGGATTCGTGATCGCTGCGAGAGCGATTCGGGTCTGGGTGCGGACGGCACCGGTCGGGTGGACTGTTCCCAGCCGGAGAACCCGGCGGAAGAGCCCGGCGGAACAGCCGGGCAGGACACCCGGTCAGGAGCCGAAGATGCCGATCGTCACCATCCAGCAGGGCCCGCGCAGCGTCGAGCAGAAGCGCGAGCTGGTCGAGAAGGTCACCCAGGCGTTCGTGGAGACCCTGGAGGTCCCCGCCGAGAGCGTGTTCGTCTTCGTCAACGAGTACCAGCCGGAGAGCTGGGGCGTCGCGGGCACGCTCATCGCGGACCGGTGAGCCCCGGATCGGCCCGACGCGGCGGCCCGACCCCGCGGCTCAACCCTGCGAACGGGCGCGGGGTCACTGGCCACCCTGGCCGGCGCTGCCCATCGGGCCGATCTTCACCGGGGAGCCGGACCCGTCCGTGACGGGCAGCGAGCCCGCGCCCGGCCAGGGCAGGGTGACCGAGTGGGTCTCGTCCGGCGGGGTCACCACCAGGCCGGTGATCTTGACGCCGGAGCCGCCCGAGGTGTTGTTCGGGTAGCTGATGCCGAAGAACGTCGACTTGCCGTTCTTGACGACGCCCGCGACGACCGGCTCGCCGGAACGCTGGGCGGACAGCGAACCGGCGTTGGTCTTGAGGTCGACGCCCGCGTACCCGGTGAGCGAGCAGTCGTGGCCGCTGTGGTTCTTCAACTCGACCACGACGGTGCGGTCGGCATCGCCGTCGATGGTGCGGTCCACCGCCGTGATCGTCAGGTCGTCGGTCCGGCACTTGCCGCCCGCCTTGCCGCCGTCGGTGGCGCCCGTCCCGCCGGCCGTGGCCTTCCCGCTCGGGGCCGTCCCGCCGGTCCCGGCGGTCCCACCGGTTCCGGCGCTTCCGGCGGACCCTGCGGAGCCGCCCGTGGTGGCCTTGGTGGGCGCGGCGGTGACGGGCGCCGCGGCCGTCGGCTTGGCCTGGTCGGTGCCGGTGTCGTCGTTGGGGCCGCAGGCCGTGAGCGACAGACCGGCGGCAACGACCAGGGCGGCGGCGAAGGTGGCCTTGTGAACGCGCATCGTGACTTCCTCGATATCGGGTGGCGGTGGCGGCTGCTCGGCACGGATCGGTACGAGCGGCGGTTCTGGTGAGCAGGACCGCCCGGGCCGATGAACCGTTCCGTCCGACCATCCGTCAGGACAGTGCTGTTACACGGCCCGCCGACCACGAAGCGCCGGAGCGGGCCCCCGCCCAGCCGGGACAGCGGTTCCCACCGCCCCCGCACCCCCGCACCCGGCCACCCCCGCTGGGACACACCCGTGACCCGACGGACCTTGACCCGGTGGATCTTGACCCCGGCCGCCCCCGCCCCCCCGCCCGAGCAACGGACCGGCTCCATCGCCGCCCCGTGGTCCCAACTCGCCCATTTCCCGGCCAACTCGGATCGCTTCGACGGCAACCCCCGCACTCCCCGGCCGGCCCGGGTACGTCATCGCGGCCGCGCCCGACGAGCACTGGGGGGCTGTCACCGAGCCGGTCCTTCGTCCACCGACATTCTCCTGACCGGACATGGCCAAATCTCGCCGGTACGGAGTGGGGGGTGGAGTTAGCCTGGCGACATGGTTGCAAACTACAAGGAAGAAGTGGCCATGAGTGACCAGGAATTCGTCAGCGGACCCGCTCTGATCCTCCGGTCCCTCGCCTCGCACCCCGAACGGCGGGCCATCACCTCCGCCGACGGCGCCGAGATCTCCGCCGGCGACTTCGCCGCCACCGCCTACCGCCTCGCCCACGAGCTCCTGGCCCGCGGCGTCGGCCGCGGCAGCACCGTCACCCTGCTCACCGGCAACACCCCCGAGGCCCTCGCCGCCCGCTACGCGGCCGGCCTGGCCGGGGCCCGGGTGGTCAACCTGTACGACGGCATGAGCGCCCCCGTGCTGGCCGAGATCGTGGCCAGCGTGGACACCACCGCACTCCTCGTCGACGCCGAACGGTACGAGGGCGCCCCCGAGTTGCTGCCGCTGATCGACGTCCCGACGGTCCTCACCCTCGGCCCCGACGGCACGGGGATCGGGGAGGACGCCATCGCGGCCAGCGCCACCCGCCCGGCCACCGACCCCGCCGTCCCCCTCGGCCCCGGCGACGACATCGGCATCCGCCACACCGGCGGCACCACCGGCATCCCCAAGGGCATCCTCAGCCTCCACGGCCCCTACCACGACATGTTCCACGTCGACTTCGCGGGCACCGACGACGAGGAGCCGCCCCGACTGCTCGCCGCCACCTCGCTCGCCCACCTGTCGGGCGTGCTCGCCGACGTGGCGCTCCAGCGCGGCGGATCCGTCGTCCTCCAGCGCGGCTTCGAACCCGGCGAGGTCCTCGCCGCGATCGAGCGCGAGCGCATCACCGACCTCTGGACGCTGCCCCCGCTGATCTACCAGCTGCTCGACCACCCGGCCGTCGGCCGCACCGACCTGTCCAGCCTGCGCCGGCTCGACTACGGCGGCTGCGCCGCCTCCCCGGCCCGGATCCGCGAAGCCCTCAAGGTGTTCGGGCCGGTGCTGGTCAGCCTGTACGGCATGTCCGAGGCCCAGAAGATCGCCTACCTCACCGCCGAGGAGCACACCCGGTTCACGGACGACGGCCCGCTCCCGGTCGGCCGGCCGTTCCCCGACGTGGATGTGGAGGTCCGGGCCGCCGACGGCACCGTGCTGCCCGCCGGCGAGCAGGGCGAGATCCACGTCCGCTCCGCCACCCTGATGGCCGGCTACTGGAAGCAGCCCGAACTCACCGCCAAGGTGCTGCGCGACGGCTGGCTGGACACCGGCGACATCGGCTACTTCGACGCCGACGGCTACCTCTACCTCGCCGACCGCCTCAAGGACCTGATCATCGTCGTCGGCGGCCACGTCTACCCCACCGAGGTCGAGGAGCTCCTCCTCACCCACCCGGCCATCGCCCAGTGCGCCGTCTACGGCGTCCGCGACGACCAGCAGGCCGAACACGTCCACGTCGCCGTCGTCCCCGCCCCCGGCCAGCGGCCCGACCTGGAGGACGTCCGCGCCTTCGTCACCGCCAACAAGGGCCGCCTCTACGCCCCCGAAGCCCTCCACCTGGTCGACGCCATCCCGCTCACCTCCGTCGGCAAGCCCGACAAGAAGCGCCTGCGCCAGGCCCTCGCCGACTGAACCCGCTCCGGACCTCGCGCTTGCGCGAGGTCCGGAGCGCGATGGGACGCGCACCGAAACCCCACCGAACCCCGGCCGGATCCCCACCCGCTTTCACCCCAAGGCGGGGTTTGGCTCAATGAACCACCGCCCCGGTGCCGAGAAGCCAACGGGGGGTGGCGGCGCTGAGGGCTGCCACCCCTCCCCGGCCCCGGCGCTGGGGCGGATTCACTCCGGGGCGGGGCCCCCGGCGGCCGAGTGAGGCCCGTCGGCCCCGTCGGCCCCGTCGCCCGCATCGCCCGCATCGCCCGCATCGCCCGCCGCCAGGCAGCACCGCACGAAGTCCCGCACCACCGGGTTCCCGTCGTCCGCCGCGGCCCACGCCACCGCGATCCGGCTCGGGCTGACCCCGCTCACCGGCCGGTAGGCGATCCCCGGCCGGGCGTAGAAGCGGGCCGTGGACGCGGGGGCGAGCGCGACCCCGTAACCGTTCGCGATGGCGCTCAGCCAGTCGTCCGGGTGCTCCACCACGGCGCCGAAGCGGACCGGGTGGCCCTCCCGCTCATCGGCGGCGACCCAGTAGTCCCGCCAACGGCCGGTCTCGGCCGGGGCCGCGACGAAGGGCTCGTCCCACAACTCCCGGAACGGGACCACCTCCAGCGCCGCCAGCCGGTGCGCCGAGGGCAGCGCGACCCACCGCGGCTCGGTGAACAGCTCGGCCACCCGCCACCCCTCCTGCCCGGGGAACGGCAGCCGCAGCAGCGCCACATCGGCCTCCCCGGCGGCCAGCCCGGCCGTCGGGTCCGACCACGCGGTGTGCCGCATCTCGACCCGCCAGCCGGGATTGCGGTCGGTGAACCCGGCGACGATGCCCGGCGTGGCCTCGTTGGCGGCGCTGGCCAGGAAGCCCACCCGCAGCGCCCGCTCCGCCCGGCTGGCCGCGCCCCTGGCCTCGCGCAGCGTCGCGTCCCAGTCGGCCAGCAGGCCCGGCACCCGCGCGGCGAGGCTCCGCCCGGCCACGGTGAGCGCCATCCCGGCCCGGGAGCGGACGAACAGCGGCACCCCGAGCAGCTTCTCCAACTGCCGGACCTGCTTGGTCAGCGCGGGCTGGGAGACGTACAGCCGCTCGGCCGCCCGGGTCAGGCTGCCGTCCTCGGCGACGGCGGCGAAGGTGCGCAGCAGCCGGGTGTCCACATCCATTCCACCAGGTTATGGAAGCCGGTATTGGACGCAAGCGGAGGCCCGCGAAGAGGCTGGACCCATGTCCATCACCTGTCTCGCCGTCACCGTCCTCGCCATCGCCGCCAACGCCGGAATCGCCGCCGCCGACTTCGCCAAGGCCCCCTTCGTCCTGGCCAATTCGGCCGAGGTGAAGGTGAAGCCGGAGTGGGTCCCGTGGCTCGCCTCGCTCAAGCTGGCCGGCGCCGTCGGCCTGCTGGTCGGCCTGGTCGCCCTCCCGCCGCTCGGCCTCGCGGCCGCGGTCGGGCTGGTGCTGTTCTACCTCGGCGCCGTGGCGACCCACGTCCGCACCCGGGTCCTCCACAACCTCCACTTCCCGGCCGGCTACCTGGCCCTGGCCGTCGCCACCCTGGCCCTCACCGCCACCCGCTGACCGGCCTACACCACCACCGCGCACACCTTGGTGGTGCCGTCCAGCACCGGCCACTCGGCACCGTACCGGCCGTTGCGGGCCGGGCAGTTGTCCCTGCTCGTGACGACCGCCGTGATGGCGAGCATCGCGTTGGCGGTCGACGGACCCTGCCTGAGGGTGCAGTCCCAGACCACACCGAGGAAGCCGTTGTCGATGGTTCGGTGGTCGGGGGTGTGGCCCAGAAAGCACTGGCCGTACCGGAACTGCCGCTCCAGGCACAGCACCGTCACCGAGTGGTCGCGGTTGGTGTGGACGTACGCGGCACGGCCTCCGCCCGCCGGACAGCCCGCCGCGGCGGCGGCGACCACGGCAACCCGGTTGAAGGCGCTGCCACCCCGGCAGTCCACGGCGACCGGGACCGTCCGGCTCCACGTTCCCCATCCGGTGTCGTAGACGTCCAGGCAGTCACCGGCGCGAACGGCGGCGAAAGCCACGTCCGCCGGGTCGGGCGGAAGCGGCGGCGGCGTGGGCGTCGGTGTCGGTGTCGGCATGGGGGTGGGGGTGGGGGTGGGAGTCGGCGTCGGCCTCGGTGCCGGCCTCGGTGTCGGCGGATCCGGACGCGGGTCGGTGTCGAGGTGCGTCGTCCGGTCCCACGGCACGACGGCGGACACCGACGGTGACGGGCTCGAATCCACCAACCCGCCCGCCACCTGCTGGATCGGCTTCCAGAGCGCGAACAGCAGCAGCCCGAGCACCAGCGCCGCGCCGAGCAGCGGGACGGTGATGTGGAAGTGCTGGTCCCGGCCCGCCTGGTTGACCCGCCCGTGGCCGCTCGCCGTGGCATTGAGGTTGACGTTGCGCGGGCCGCGCTCCGGCCGGTCCGGGCCGGGTGGCGGCCCCTGGGGGCTCACCCGCCCTCACCGTTCGTTGACGTGGATGTCCCCGACGGCCTGGTTGATCCGGGCCCGTCCGGAGGCCTCGGCGGTCATGGTGACCGACTGCTGCGGCACGGCGGGCGCCGATCCGCCGGTCAACTCCTCGACGAGCGCGCGCAGTTGTGCGGCGGCGCCGGGATCAGCGGCGAGCAGTCGACGCAGCCGGGCACCCCACAGGTCGACCACCTCCTGCTCCGCCCGCTCGTCCCCCGCACGGCGCGCCTGCGCCACGTCCTCGCGCGACTCGCCCAGCTCGGCGAGCACCGTCTCGGCCCGCTAGGGATGCCGGCGGCGCCACAACTCCCCGACGGCGGCACGGATCCGCTCCCAGGCGGTGGTGGTCAGCTGCTGGACGACGGCCGTCGCGGCGACGCCCGCGAGTGAGCTCAGTTCCGGGTCCATGGTCTCCCCCGACGGATATGGACGCTCTTCCGGTGTTCCGGTGTTCCGGTCAGGAGCGTTATACCCTGCCGGAGCGCCGGGCACCACGCGGACCGCACCGTTCCGCCGCGGCTACAGCTTCGCGAGGAACTCCCTTACGGTCACCGCGAGTTCGTCGGGGGCGGTGACCGGCAGCAGATGGTCGCCGGCCAGCTCCGCGAGGACCGTCCCGGGGCGGCGGGAGACGGCCTCGGCCGCCTGCTCGGCCGGGATCGCGCCGCCGGTGGCCCGCACCAGCAGGGCGGGGCAGTCGGACGCCGTCCAGTCGGCCCGGTGGTCGCCGTGGACCAGCTCCTCGGACTCGTACATGTCCTTCGGATGGAAGGGCAGCCGCCAGGTGCCGTCCGCGTCCTCCCGTAGCCGGTCGGCGAAGTACGGGGCGGCCGGACCGAGCGCGGCGACCAGCGCGTCCCGGCTCTGGGCGTCGTACGGTAGGCCGAGCAGGAAGGCCAGCGGGTGCGGGCCCTCCAGGCCGAGCACCAGCGGACCCTCGACGTTGACGATCGCCTCGACCCGCTCGGGGTGGCGGGCCGCGAACTGGTAGGAGTTGATCGCCCCGAGCGAGTGGCCGAGCAGCACCGCCGTCGGCAGACCCAGGTGGTCGAGCAGCGCCTCGACGTCGGCGAGGTAGCCCTCCCGCGAGTAGTCGGCGGCCCGCTCCGAGTGACCCTGGCCGCGCTGGTCGGGCGCGATCACCCGCCAGTCGGGGCCGAGTTCGGCCGCCAGCCGGGCCCACACCGCACCCTCCGAGAGGTGGCCGTGCAGCGCGAGCAGCGGGCGGCCGGTGCCGCCGAAGTCCAGGTAGGACAACCGGCGGCCGTCGATGACCAGTTCGCCGCGAACGGCTTCGGCGTGAGTGATGGCGTCGTTCATGTCCGGTTCCCCCCGGTAAAGCGGTTGATGGGATCACCATACTCATGGATCGGACGTACGTGCAAGACAAACGTCCAAGACGTACGTACGAACCGTCCACGCCGCACGGGGCCGCACGGGACACCCCCCCTGGCGCGGACGTGCAAGACGGACGTCCGTCCGAGACGAATGTGCTACACGGACGTCCGATCCACTCCGCCGCCAGGGAACCACCCGCAGGCCGACGCCCCGGCCCGCTCCGCCACCTGGCCGCCCGGGCGCATCAGGCCGCGCCGAAGTGCCGCTTGGTGTCCGCGACCAGGGTCCGCAGGAAGGACCGGTTCGGCAGGTCCGTCAGCGCGGCCGGGCGGGCCAGCAGCGGGTTGGGCTCGAAGGCGAAGGTCCAGGTGAACCTGGTGCCGGTCGGGGTGGGCTCGACCAGGTAGTCCTCCCCGAAGCGCCGGAACAGCGGCAGGCTCGCCGAGGTGACGCAGAAGGAGTGCCGGGATCCCTCCTCCCAGCGCACGAACTCCTCCCGCAGGCGCAGCAGCCGCATCGCGGTGATCTCGCGGGTCGTGCCGACGCCGTGCGGGGGTCGCGAGGTGTAGCGGCCGCCGGCCAGGCCCCGGCACCAGGACAGCGGCGCGTCACCGGCGAGCCCCCGCCAGACCGTCTCCGGCGCCACCGGGAGGTCCAGCACGTACGCGTGGCGGTGCGGCGCGGTGTCGAAGAAGGACGGGTCGAAGCGTTCGAGCGTGAACCAGGGCATCGGGGCTCCTCTTCTCACGGGGTCTCACGGGTCTCGCGGATCCAACGGATCTCACGGATCTCACGGGGCCTCACGGGCGGACGTCCCGAGCGTCCCGACCGCCCCGCCCACCGCCCACCGCCCGCAGGGCGAAGGGCAGCAGCCGGTCGGCGGTCTCCTGGGCGGTGGCCTCGTCCACGTCCTCGGGCAGGTGCGGGGTGAGCAGGAAATGGGTCATCACCGGTCCGACCACCACCTCGCCGAGCAGGTCCACGCCGTCCAGCGGCGGGATCTCCCCGCGCTCGACGGCCCGCCGGACGACCTCCGCGACCCGCCCGTACACCGGCTGGAGGAAGGCCGTCACCAGCGCCTGGGCCAGGGCGGTGTTGTGGGCGGCCTCGCCGATCAGGGCGCGGATCAGCCGGCCGGGCTCGCCGGTCATGCTCGCCGCCTTGTCCCGCAGGACGACCCGCAGGTCGCCCTCCAGTCCGCCAGTGTCCGGCTGCTCGTAGGAGCTCTCCCCGTGCAGCGCGGCGGCGGCGATCACCAGGTCCTCCTTGGACGACCAGCGGCGGTAGAGGGTCGCCGTGGAGACCCCGGCCCGAGCCGCCACGGCGGCGGTGGTCAGCCCGCCGTAGCCGCTCTCCGCGAGGACGGCGAGCGTGGCGTCCAGCAGCGCCCGGTCCCGGGCGGCGTCACGGGGGCGCCCCCGGCGCGCCGTGGCGGCCGGTGCGGTGCTGGAGGTCGTGGTGCCGGACCGGGTGGCGCTGGACGGGGTGGTGCTGCGGCTCATGCCGGAAGTCTACCGAGAACTAGAAACGAAATCGTTTCGTTTCGTTTATGCTCGACGGCATGAGCCTCTCTGCCGAAGCCACGCCCACAGCCGCGCCCGCCTCCGCCGAAGCCACCCCCACAGCCGCGCCCGCCGCGACCGTCGCCCGCCTGCACGCCGCCTTCGCCACCGGCCGCACCAAGCCCCTCGCCTGGCGCAAGGCCCAACTCCGCGCCCTGCGCCGCCTGCTGGTCGACCAGGAGGCCGTCTTCACCGCCGCCCTCCACGCCGACCTCGGCAAGAGCGCCGCCGAGGCCTACACCACCGAGATCGGCTTCACGGTCAACGAGATCGACCACACCCTGCGCCACCTCGACGGCTGGCTGCGCCCGCGCCGCATCCCCGTCCCGCTCGCCCTGCAGCCCGCCCGGGCCCGGACGGTCCGCGAGCCCCTGGGCACCGTGCTGATCATCAGCCCGTGGAACTACCCGCTCCAGCTCGCCCTGGCCCCGCTGGTCGGCGCGCTCGCCGCGGGCAACTGTGCGGTGGTCAAGCCCAGCGAGCTCGCCCCCGCCACCTCCGCCGCCCTCGCCCACTGGCTGCCCCGCACCCTCGACCCGCAGGCCGTCGCCGTCGTCGAGGGCGGCGTGCCGGAGACCGGCGCCCTGCTGGAGCAGCGCTTCGACCACGTCTTCTACACCGGCAACGGCACCGTCGCCCGCATCGTCATGACCGCCGCCGCCCGCCATCTCACCCCCGTCACCCTGGAGTTGGGCGGCAAGAGCCCGGTCGTCGTCGAACCCGGCACCGACCTCGCCACCGCCGCCCGCCGGATCGCCTGGGGCAAGTTCATGAACGCCGGCCAGACCTGCGTGGCCCCCGACTACGTCCTCGCCATCGGCGACACCGCCACCGAGCTCGAACGCCAACTCACCGCCGCCGTCCGCGAGATGTACGGCACCGACCCGGCCCGGAGCCCCGACTACGGCCGCATCGTCAACGAGCGCCACTTCGACCGGCTGACGGCCCTGCTCGCCGACGGCCGCATCGTCACCGGCGGCGACCACCACCGCGCCGACCGCTACCTCGCCCCCACCGTCCTGGCCGACGTCGACCCGGACGCCCCGGTGATGCGCGAGGAGATCTTCGGCCCCGTCCTGCCGATCATCCGCGTCCCCGACCTCGACGCCGCGATCGCCTTCATCACCGCCCGCGACAAGCCCCTCGCCCTCTACGCCTTCACCGCCTCCGACACCACCAAGCGCCGCCTCACCACCGAGACCTCCTCCGGCGCCCTCGCCTTCGGCGTCCCCAACGCCCACATCGTCGTCCCCGGCCTCCCCTTCGGCGGCGTCGGCGAGAGCGGCCTCGGCCGGTACCACGGCGCCCACTCCATCGACACCTTCAGCCACACCAAGTCCGTCCTCGACAAGCCCCTCCTCGCCGACCCCCTCCGCCCCGCCTACCCGCCGTTCACCCCCCTCAAGTCCCGCCTCCTGCGCCGCCTCCTCTGACCGGCACGACGGCGAATCGACTCAGTCCGGCTGAGTACCCGTACGGATGCGGAGCACCCCGGCCGCCCCTAGCGTTCTGCGAGCCAGAGCGCACGCATGACGACGACGGGGAAAGGCACACCATGGACGCCATCGCGATCCGACCGGCCGAACGGCACACCTCCGCGAGCACCCTGCACAACCCGGGTCGCCCGGGCAGCTCCGGCGACGACCCCGACACCGGCTGGTCCAGGCGGCGCGGCCGCCGCCCCTGACCGCACCGCCGCCGCCCCTGACCGCTCCGCCGCCGCACCGGCTACGCTGCCGATCGATCGTCAACTCACCCCGGGGGGAAGCATGGTCAACCAGATCATCGGCAACGTCACCATCGGCAGCCAGGTCATCCAGTCGACGAGCGTCACCATGGACGGCCCGGGCCGGAGCAACCCTGGCCCGGACGGCCCGGACGCGGGCGACTCCGCCCGCAGCACGGCCGACCTGGCCCGGGGCGCCACGGAGGACCTCGCCCACCCGGGCGCACAGGTCCGGCTCACCCACGGCGAACACCGTGCCGTCCTGCGCCTGCTGGCGCACCTGGACGACACCGGCGCCCCGGAGGCCGCCGTGGCCCGCGAACTGGCCGACCGGCTCCGGGGCCGATCGGGTCAGAGCCGGAACAGCGGCTGGTAGGCGTTGCCCTCCACGGCGTTGAGCAGCACGTACGACGGCCCGAGGCCGAGGGTGACCTCGCGCAGACGGGCCAAGGCCTCGGCCGCGGTGGGGACTTCGAGCCCGATCGCGGCCGCGGCCGCGTCCCGGTCGGCGAGCAGTTCGGGCTCGTCGGCCAGGTAGTCCTCGGCCGCCTCCGTGCTCTCCTCCTCGGTCAGCCGCACGCAGTCCCGCCACCACGGCACCGCCAGCAGCAGCCGGACCAGCTCCTCCAGACCGACGGCCAGCAGCGCCGCGCCGCCCTCCGAGTCGGCGTAGAGGACGGGGCGTTCGTCGCCGCCCTCGCCGCAGAGGAAGAAGGTGCCGCCCGCACCGCACTTGGCGACCTCCTCCAGGGCTTCGCCGGAGGCGAGCACGACCTCCTCCACGTGGGAGTAGGCGTCGAGGGAGAAGTCCCCGGGCCAGAGCAGGTAGTCGACGGTGGCGGGGGTCGCCCGCAGGCGATCGAGGAACGACATGCCGCACACCCTACGAGCCCGCTCCGACAACCCCGACGAAGGAACGAGACACGGTGAACGAAACAGGCGGTACCGGCGGAACCGACGAGGGAGCCGCCCGGACCGCGCTCTTCGAGGAGCACCGCCCGCACCTGCGCGCCGTCGCCTACCGGATGCTCGGCTCGGTCAGCGAGGCCGACGACGCGCTTCAGGACGCCTGGCTGCGGTACGACCGCACCGACACGGCGACCGTGGCCAACCTCGGCGGCTGGCTGACCACGGTGGTGTCCCGAGTCTGCCTGAACCTGCTGCGCGACCGCGCCGCCCGCCGGGAGGAGCCGCTCCAGCCGGTCGGACCGGACGGCGCGAGCGGCCCCGGGCGGCTGCCGGACCCGCTGCTGCGCCGGGAGGGGGTGGTCGACCCGGAGCAGGAGGTGATGCTCGCGGACTCGGTCGGTCTGGCGCTGATGGTGGTGATGGAGTCGCTGTCGCCCGCCGAGCGGGTCGCCTTCGTGCTGCACGACCTGTTCGCGGTGCCGTTCGAGGAGATCGCCCCGCTGATCGAGAAGACCTCGGCCGCGACCCGCCAACTGGCCAGCCGGGCCCGCCGCAAGGTGCAGGCGCAGCCCGCGCCCGACCGGGACCTGGGCCGTCAGCGGCTGGCCGTGGACGCCTTCTTCGCCGCCTCCCGCACCGGCGATCTGGAGGCGCTGGTCGCCGTGCTGGACCCGGACGTGGTGCTGCGCTCGGACGGCGGCGCCGGGCTGGCCCGCCACACCGTGGTGCTCACCGGTGCCGCGACGGTGGCCGGGCAGGCCGTCCTGTGGGGCAGGCTGTCGCCGTTCGCCCGCCCGGCGCTGGTCAACGGCGCCGCTGGCGCGGTGGTCATCGGCGCCAACGGCCGGGCGCTGTCGATCATGGCGTTCACCGTCGTGGACGGTGCGATCACCGCGATTGACGTGATCGCCGACCCGGAGCGGCTGGCGGCCTTCGACCTCTCGGCCTTCCGGGACTGACGGCGACCGACGCAACCGACGCAACCGGCCACGAGTGAACCGCCGGGGGTGGGGGGGGGGGCCCCCCCCCCCCCCCCCCCCCCCCCCCCCCCCCCCCCCCCCCCCCCCCCCCCCCCCCCCCCACGCCCCCGAGCAGTG
>NZ_JBHYGR010000018.1:91130-103705 GCF_042738155.1 Kitasatospora sp. NPDC059088
GCCCCCCGTGGGGCGCGCGCGACTGGGCGCCCCGCCACACCCGCCCCCCCCCCCCCAGCTTGTCCGGCCGGGGGGGGGGGGGGCACCCCCCCCCCCCCACCTCCGCCGCCTCACCGCCCGGCCTCACCGCCCGACGGCACCGTCCAGCTGCTCCCGGATGATGTCCGCGTGCCCGGCGTGCCGCCCGGTCTCCTCGATCATGTGCACCAGCACCCAGCGCAGCGACGGCCCTTCGACCGCGTCCGGCCGCAGCGAGCGCACGCCCGGCCGGTCGAGGTCGGGGGCGGCCGCGACCACCGCGTTCGCCCGGCCGATCGCGTCCCGGTAGGCGGCGACCGCCGAGGCCGTGGAGAGTTCCGCCGGCGGGGCCTTCGACGTCAGGGCCGGCTCGTCCCCGAGGCCGCCGTACGCGTACTCGAACCAGTTGTACTCGACCACGGCCAAGTGCCGCACCAGCCACAGCAGGCTGGTGCCGGAGGCGACCCCGGGCCGCCGGGCGTCCTCGTCGGAGAGGTCCTCCACCTTGCCGATCACGGCCTCGCGCAGGTAGTCGAGGAAGGACAGCAGGGTGGTCCGCTCATCGGCGTTCAGGCCGGGCGGACGGACGTCGGGGCGCGGGCTGGGCGCGGTGTTCTCGGTCACCGCGCCACCCTAGCCACCCGAACCGACACCCCGACGGCCGGCCAACCGGCCCGACCGCCAACCAACCCGACGACCAGCCAGCCCGACGCCCCGACGACCAACCGCCCCGTCACCACCCCTGCGCGTGCACCCAGTCCGCGAGGTGCCGGGCGCAGCCGTCGACCGACTCCTGCCAGCTGCGGGCCGCACCGTCCCCGGCCTCGTCGCTGACGTACTTGACCAGCCGCACCGGCACCCCGGCCCGGTGGGCGACGGCGGCGACGGCGTAGCCCTCCATGTCGACCAGGTCGGCGTGCTCGGCGAGTCGCTCCTTGGCGTCCGGGGAGTCGACGAACAGGTCACCGGTGGCCAGCACCGGTCCGTCGCCCTTGCCGACCACCAGCGGGGCGCCGTAGCTGCGGCCGGTGAGGTGCTGGAGGGCGGCGGTGTTCAGGTCGTGCTGGATCACCTGGACGACGTGGTGCATGCCCTCCCAGCCGGGGCGCAGCGCGCCGGCCGTGCCGAGGTTGATCACCTCGGAGGGGAGTTCGCCCCGCGCCAGCACGGTGGCCAGGGCCGCGGTGGCGTTGACCTTCCCTATCCCGGTGAGCAGCACGGGCAGCCGGTCGTCGAGGTGGGCGGCCTCCTCGCGGACCGCGACGACGAGCAGCGGGCGGTCGGGCGAGATCGTTCCAAGCAGTCGCATGGGGCCCATGGTACGGAGCACGGGGGTGCCGGGCCCGGCGGCCGCGCGGCACGGAACCGCGGGGGCCCCGGCGGGCGTCGCAGCGGGCGCCAACCTCTCCGTGGGGCCGGTGCGATCGGTGACAACCGGTGACAATCGGCACAAGCCGTACGGAGGCGTGCGGAAACCGTGCACGACATGCTCAAGATCGGCGCAAGTCAGGTGTGGCCGGAGGGAGTCACGGCCATACTGCTGCCATCGGTCGGGCCCGGGGAGACGGGCCGGCCCCAGGGGAGGATGAGGCGGGTGGCGACACCAGTAGGCAACGGCGCACCGGGCGCCGCGTTCCCGGCACGACCGGGCACGCCGCCGGCCGCACCGGGGACGGCGGCGTTCGGCGCACCAACGGCGACCCCGGGTGCACCGGGCGCACCGGGCACCCCGGCATCCCCGGCACCCCGGGGAGCGGCGTTCCCTGGTCCGGCCACGCCGGGACCGGGCGCCGCACCGCCCGCGAAGCGGCCCCGGGGCACCGCGCCGGAGCGCGGGGTGCGCGCCCGGCTGGCCCAGGCCACCCGCACGCCGCCGGGCCGGCTGCGGATCGCCGGAGTGGTGCTCGCGGTGCTGACCGTGGCCTTCGGCGGGCTCACCGCCTGGCAGTTGGAGACCAGGGCGCAGGCCGCCGACCGGGTGGTCTCGTACAGTCAGCCGCTCAGCCGGGACGCCGCCGAGATCCACCGCTCGCTGGCCGACGCCGCCACCACCGCGGCCTCCGGCTTCCTGCTGGCCGGCGCCGAGCCGAAGGACGTCCGGGCCCGCTACGAGCAGGACCTCGCCCAGGCCGCCAAGCTGATCTCCCAGGCCGCCGCCCGGACCACCTCGACCTCCCCGGCCCAGGACTCACTCGCCCGGCTGAACCAGCAACTCCCGGTGTACGCCGGTCTGGTGGAATCCGCGCGGGCCGACAACCGGCAGGGCATCCCGCTCGGCGGCGCCTACCTGCGGTACGCCTCCGAGCAGATGCAGACCGTCCTGCTGCCGGCCGCCGCCGAGCTGAACACCATCGAGAACCACGAGCTGGTGACCGACTACGCCGCGGCCCGGTCCACGCCCTGGGGCGCGTACGGCCTGGCGGTGCTCACCCTGGCCGCGCTGGGCTGGGTGCAGCTGACCCTGTTCCGCCGCACCAACCGGGTGTTCAACGTCGGCCTGCTGGGCGCCACCGCCGCCGTCCTGGCCGGCACGCTCTGGCTCGCCGTGGCCGGGCTGACCACCGGCTCGGCGTTGAAGAAGAGCGACCTCGAAGGGGCCTTCCCGCTGCAGGCCCTCAACTCGGCCCGGGTGGACGTGCTGACGGCGCGCCTGGCGGAGAACCTGAACCTGGTCGCGCGCGGCTCCACCGCCACCTACGCCACCCAGTACGACGACGTCACCAAGCGACTCGCCGGGACGGCCGGCAAGGGCACCCCGATGCGCGACCGGGCGGGCACGCTCTCCAACGCGCTGATCCTCGCCCCCTCCGCCGCGGACCAGCCGCTGGCCACCGCCGCCCAGCAGTACGACGAGTGGCAGGACCGGTACCGCAAGGCGCGCACCGCCGAGGTCGACAACGCCGACTACCAGGGCGCCCTGAACGCGACGGTGTCCGCCACCGACACCACCACCACCGCCGACGCCGCCTTCAACGCCACCGACCGGGCACTGGCCCAGGCCGCCGACGGCGAGCAGGCCCGCTTCACGGCGTACGCCGACGGCACCGCCGGGGACCTCCGGCTGGCGGCCGGCGCCGCCGCCGTGCTCGGCCTGGCGGCCGCGGTCGCCGCGCTGCGCGGCCTGGGCCGACGACTCGCCGAGTACCGGTAGAGGGGGAACGGACACTCATGCGCACACGGACACTCACGCACGGCACGACCGTACCGACCAGGAGCGCCGCCGCACTGGCCGTGCTGGCCGCCTGCGCGGCCGTGCTCGGCGGGGGCGGCCCCTCCGGCGCCGCACCGGCCGGGGCCGCCGCCGCGACCACCGCGACCGCGCCGCAGGCCGTCCAGCAGAGCCAGGACCAGTCCGACTCCTGCGACATCTACGCCAGCGTGCCGCCGAGTTCGGTGGACGGCCCGGCGGTGAAGGCCATCAAGGGCAAGCGCAGCCTGGTGATCGGCGTCGACCAGAACAGCTACCGCTGGGGCGCCCGCAACCCGAACACCGGCCAGATCGAGGGCTTCGACATCGACCTGGCCCGGGCGATCGGCACCGCCATCATGGGCGACCCGGACAAGGTCGTGCTCAAGCCGGTGGCCACCGCCGACCGGGTCGACGCGGTGCAGAAGGGCCGGGTCGACCTGATCGTCCGCACGATGACCGTCAACTGCAAGCGGATGGAGCAGGTCGCCTTCTCCAAGCCGTACTTCAGCATCTCCCAGCGGGTGCTGGTGCCGAAGACCTCCCCGGCGAAGAACCTGGACGAGGCGATCGGCGGCAAGAACGTCTGCGTCGCCAAGGGCTCGACGGCCGCCGACGTGATGGACCCGGCCAAGGGCGCCAAGAAGGACGCCAGGGCCCAGCTGACGGTGGTGGAGAACCAGTTGGACTGCCTGGTCCTGATGCAGCTCGGCAAGGTCGACGCCACCATGACCGACGACGGCCTGGCGGCCGGTCAGGCCGCGCAGGACCAGACCGTGCGGATCGTGGACGGCGACGTGCAGCCCGAGGTGATCGGCGTCGCCATGCTCAAGACCAGCCCGGACCTCACCGCGCGGGTCAACCAGGTGCTGGCCGACTACCACGCGAGCGGCGACTGGGGGCGCAGCTACGACCGCTGGTTGAAGCCGTACATGCTCAACGACGCGGAGCACTACTGGCCGGTCCCGCACTGAGCACCGCACCGGCCGCGGTGCCGGGCGCCGCATCGCGCACGGAGCACCGCTGACGCGGGGCGTTGACGCCGTCTTGACGCCCCGCGCCCGCACCGCCCGAGCGGCCACCGGCTAGGGTTCGGGACGATCACCACGGGGAGACCGGTGGTGGACACGGGGGTTGTCGTGGGATCGCACGTCGCACAGGGCGGGATCGCACGCGAGGAAGGAAGGACACCGCGGTGGCGGCATCGGCTGGCCCGGTACTGAGCCGGGAGGAGGTGGACCGCGCGCTCGCGCGCCTCGGCGCGGAGCGGGACGCGGTCGAGTCGGCGCTGCTCGCCCTCCAGGACCACCCGGGCCTGCGGCTACTGGACGGCGCCGAGCTGTCCGGCCGCACCCTGGAGCGCTGGTCCGTCGCCGGCAAGGGGCTGCCGCTGCTCTGGGCGCTGTTCGACCGCTACTCCGAGGCGCTCGCCTCGGCCCGCGCCGTCCGGGCCCGCAAGGCCAAGCCCGGCGGGCCCGAACTCGCCGAGCTGACCGAGCTGCTGACGGGCGACGCGGTGACCGTCCCGGGCGGCGCCGTGCCGGACGGGCCGCAACTGCTGGGCGCGCCCGCCAAGCTGGTCGAGCGGATCAGCCTGGACGCGCTGATGGCCCGGATGAACTCCTGGTACGCCACCGTGCTGGAGGTGGTCAGCGCGGCCGACGCGGTCTGGTCGGCGCTGCCGGCCCGGATCGACCTGCTGCTGGCCGAACTGCACCGGGTGCACACGCTGGCCGCCTCGCTCGGCGTGCGCCCCGGCAGCCACCCGCTGGGCGACGACCTGACCGGGCTGGAGCGGGACCTCACCGAGCTGCGCACCGAGGTCCGCGAGGACCCGCTGGCCCTGTGGCGCCCGGCCCGGGTGCCCGCCCAGCGCGGCACCGTCCCGGACGGCGAGGCCTTCGCCTCTCCCGCCGGGGTGGTGGACACCGAGCGCTTCGACCGGGCCGGGCGGGCCCTGGACGGCGTCCGGCTGGAGCTGGAGAACCTGCTGCGGCTGCGCGACGACGCCGAGGAGCGCCTCCAGGGCGTCGGCGACCTGCTCCAGCGGGCCGACGCCACCCTGGCCGAGGCCCGCCGGGCCCGCGGCGAGGTGCTGGCGAAGATAGCCTCCAGCGACGTGCCCGCGGTGCCCGGCCCGGCCTCGGCGCTGCGCGAACGGATCGTCACCGCCCTGGACCTGCGCCAGGCCGGGCAGTGGGGCCGGCTGGCGCCGCTGCTGGACGCGCTGGAGGACGCCGCCGCCAAGGAGCTGGCCCGGGCCCGGCACTCGCTCACCGAGGTGACCCAGCCGCTGGCCGTCCGGGCCGAGCTGCGCGGCCGGCTGGACGCCTACAAGGCGATGGCGGCCCGGATGCGGGTCGCCGAGGACCCGGAAGTGATCGAACGGTACGAGAAGGCGCGCTGGCTGCTCTGGAGCGCGCCGTGCGACCTGCGGGCGGCGGCCGCCGCGGTGGCCCGCTTCCAGCAGTCGCTGCGCCCGGCCCAGGCCGAGGCCTCCGACGGCGCACAGGCGCCCGGGCAGCAGGCACACGGGCACCAGTCCCACGGGCACCAGTCCCACGGGCACCAGTCCCACGGGCAGCAGGCACACGGGCAGCAGGCACACGGGTCGGCCGGCCAGACGCCGGTCGACGGACAGGTACAGGGGGGCTGAGGTTGATGGGCGAGACGTGCGTGCGGCCGGAGTGCTCCGGCAACGGCACCATCGATGCGGACGGCTACTGCGACGAGTGCGGGCTGACCCCGGTGGGGACCACCACGGTCCCCCCGGCCGCCGCCGGCGCCGCCCCGCCGACCGCCACCGGGCCGACCACCGGGCCGACCACCGGGTCCGCCGCCGGGCCGGGCTCGCCGTGCCCGCGGGACTGCTCGGGCACCATCGACGCGGACGGCTACTGCGACGAGTGCGGGCTGACCCCGCCCGGCGGCGACACCGGCGTCACCCAGCCCTACGTGCCGTCCGCCCGGGTCACCCCGGACTCCGCCCCCGGCGGCTCGATGCGCTCGCTGTCGGCCCGCACCGGCTCCGGCCGGTCGATGTCCGGCCGCTCCCGCTCGCACCGCTCGACCCGCACCGGCAGCAGCCGCTCGGTCTCGGTGCGCTCCACCCGCGGCAGCGTCAGCGCGGGCACCCGCAACCGGCTGGGCGCCGGCCTGGTCACCGTGCCGACCGTGGAGACGGCCGACCCGGCGCAGGCGGTGCTGGAGAACCCCGAGGTGCCGGAGCGCAAGCGGTACTGCTCCAAGTGCGAGACCCCGGTGGGCCGGGAGAAGAACGGCCGGCCGGGCCGCCCGGACGGCTTCTGCACCAAGTGCGGCACGCCGTACTCCTTCACCCCCAAGCTGCGCCGCGGCGACCTGGTCGGCGGCCAGTACGAGGTGCTCGGCTGCCTGGCGCACGGCGGGCTCGGCTGGATCTACCTGGCGGTGGACCGGCGGGTCAACGACAAGTGGGTGGTGCTCAAGGGCCTGCTGGACACCGGGGACGAGGACGCGCTGGCCGCGGCCGTCGCCGAGCGGCGCTTCCTGGCCGAGGTGGACCACCCGAACATCGTCCGGATCATCAACTTCGCCGAGCACCCGGACCTGCGCACCGGCTCCACCGACGGCTACATCGTGATGGAGTTCGTCGGCGGCAAGTCGCTCAAGGACATCGCCAACGACCGCCGCACCCCGGACGGCCGGCGCGAGCCGCTGCCGGTCGAGCAGGCGATCGCGTACGCGCTGGAGGCGCTGCCGGCCCTGGGCTACCTGCACGGCCGGGGCCTGGTCTACTGCGACTTCAAGATCGACAACGTGATCCAGAGCGGCGACACGCTCAAGATCATCGACATGGGCGCGGTCCGCCGCTTCGACGACGACGGCGCGATCTACGGCACCATCGGCTACCAGGCCCCGGAGATCGCCACCGACGGCCCCTCCCCCGCCTCCGACCTCTACACCGTGGCCCGCACCCTCGCGGTGCTCACCTTCGACTTCCAGGGCTACAGCACCACCTACCGCGACTCGCTGCCCGGCCCCGAGGACGTCGAGGTCTTCGCCAGGTACGAGTCCTACTACCGCTTCCTGGTCCGCGCCACCGACCCGGACCCGGCCCGCCGGTTCTCCTCCGCCGAGGAGATGGCCGACCAGCTCACCGGCGTACTGCGGGAGATCCTGGCCCTCCAGGACGACCGGCCCCGGCCCGCGCCGTCCACCCTCTTCGGGCCCGAACTGCGCGTCGTGGACACCGAGTTGGTACTGCCCACCACCCAGCCCGGACAGCTCCGGGTGGCCGGGCTCGACCCGGCCGCCGCCGCCCTCGCGCTGCCCGTCCCCCGGGTCGACCCGGGCGACCCCAACGCCGGCTTCCTCGCCACCCTGCTCGCCACCGACCCCGAGGAGGCGCTCGCCGCCCTCGCCGGCGCCCCCGCCGTCTCGGTCGAGAGCCGGCTGCGCGAACTGCGCGCCCTGCTCGAACTCGGCCGCCACGGCACGGCCGTGCAGGAGCTCGCGAAGCTGGAGCAGGACCACCCGGACGACTGGCGGGTGGTCTGGTACCGCGGCCTGGTCGCCCTGGTCGGCGCCGCCGCGGACCTCGCCGAGGACCCCGCCGGCACCGCCGCCGAGCCCCGCCTGCGGGCGGCCGCCGAGGCCTTCGACGCGGTCTACGACGCCTTCCCGGGCGAGGCCGCCCCCAAGCTCGCCCTCGGCATCTGCGCCGAACTGCTCGGCGACGGCGGCGACGCGGCCGAGTTCTACCGGCTCGTCTGGACCACCGACCAGTCCTACCTCAGCGCCGCCTTCGGCCTGGCCCGGGTCCGCCTCGCCGAGGACGACCGGCCCGGCGCGGTGCGGGCGCTGGAGTCCGTCCCGGCCACCTCCAGCCAGTACACCGCCGCCCGGATCGCCGCCGTCCGCGCCCGGCTGCGCGAACGGGCCGCCACCGACCCGCTCGCCGTCGACCTCGCGGCCGGCTCCGACCAGCTGACCGCGCTGCGCCTGGACGACCGCCGCCGCGAGGAGCTCTCGGTCGAGGTGCTCGGCGCGGCCCTCGGCTGGGTCGGCGCCGGCTCGGCCGGCGCCCCGCAGGGCACCGGCCCGGTCGTCCTCGGACGTCCCGCCGTGGAGCGGGAACTGCGCTTCGCCCTGGAACAGTCCTACCGGGTACTCGCCCGGTTGGCCGACCGGGCCGAGACCAGGATCGAGATGGTGGAACGGGCCAACCGGGCCCGCCCCAGGACGTGGGTGTAGCCGATGCCGCAGCAGACCGAGTGCCCGAGCTGTTCCGAGCCGATGGACCTTGACGACGCCTACTGCGGGCGTTGCGGGGCCGGCCGGGACGGCCGGGCGGCCCCGGGCGCGATGCCCGCCAGCTGGGCCGCCGCCCGCGGTGAGGCCGTCCCGCCGCAACGCGGGCCGGTCTGCGTCAACTGCGGGCAGGCACAGGTCACCGAGGACGGTTACTGCGAGGGCTGCGGGAGCGCCCAGCCGCGCCCGCGCGACCACATGGAGAAGGCGCTCGCGGGCGTCGCCGGGGTCAGCGACCGCGGCGTGCGCCACCACCGCAACGAGGACTCCTTCACCGTCGCCGCCACCTCGCTGCCCGGCGGGGAGCCGGTCGTGGTCGCCGTGGTGTGCGACGGCGTCTCCTCCTCCGACCGCCCGGACGAGGCCTCGGAGACCGCCGTCGACGCCGCCTCCGAGTCCCTGCTGACCTCCCTGGAGGCCGGCCGCGACCCGGAGGGGGCGATGCGCACCGCGATCGCGGACGCCGCCAAGGCCGTCGCCGACCTCGCCACCGACGGCGCCGGCCCGACCAGGCCCGACGTCAACGCGCCCGCCTGCACCTACGTCAGCGCCATAGCCGCGGGCGGCCGGGTGACCATCGGCTGGGTGGGCGACACCCGGGCGTACTGGATCCCGGACGACCGGGCCGGCGCCGAACCCTTCCGGCTCACCCAGGACGACTCCTGGGCCGCCCGGATGGTCGAGGCCGGGCTGATGGGCGAGGCCGAGGCCTACGCCGACCCGCGCGCCCACGCGATCACCGGCTGGCTCGGCGCCGACGCCGAGGAGGTCGTGCCGCACACCCTCGAATTCACCCCGCACGTCCCCGGAGTGCTGCTGATCTGCACCGACGGGCTGTGGAACTACGCCGAGGCGGCCACCGACCTGGCCTACTACGTCCGCCCGGACGCCCGCACCGAACCGCTGCTGGCGGCCCAGACCCTGGTCAAGTTCGCGGTCGCGGCCGGCGGGCACGACAACATCACGGTCGCCGTGCTGCCGATCGAACCGTCCGCCGCCGCGCTGGCGGAGATCGTGGAGACGCCGACCGCGCTGGACCTCAAGATCGTCAGGCCGGCGGCCGCCGCCGGGAACGACGACTACGAGGACTACGAGCCGACCCTGCCGGACCTCCCGGTGATCGGCTCCGCCGCCGCCCCGCTGCCCCCGGCCCCGGCCGTCCCGCCGGCGCCGCCCGTGCCCCCCGTCGCCCCGCCCGTCCCGCCCGTCCCGCCGCAGCCGCCGCACCCGCCGACGGCCTGACCGGTTCCGCGCGACCGGACCGACGGCCCCCGTCCGCCGGCCCGCCCCACCGACCTGATCGCATCCACCCCTCACCCGACGGGAGCCACCGCCCCATGGCAACACTGGCGAAGCCGAACCTGCCCAGGTTCGACGTGGAGATCTTCCAGAACGAGTACCTGGCCGACGGCGCCCGCGAGGTCAACGCCATCGTCACCGTCACCTCCACCGGCGGCGGCACCTCCGGCGGCCGCCCGCTCGGGCTCGCCGACGCCGGCCCGCAGGGCGGCGACGCCAACGCGGCCGTGGTGGTCCTGGTCGACTGCTCGGGCTCGATGGACTACCCCAAGACCAAGATCAACGGCGCCCGCGAGGCCACCGCCGCCGCCATCGACGCCCTGCGCGACGGCACCGCCTTCGCCGTCGTCGCCGGCACCCACGAGGCCCGCGACATCTACCCCGGCGACGGCACCCTGGCCACCGCCTCGGCGGCCACCCGGGAGCAGGCCAAGGAGTCGCTGCGCCGCCTCACCGCGGCCGGCGGCACCGCCATGGGCACCTGGCTGGCCAAGGCCGACAAGCTCTTCCTCACCCGCCGCGACATCGCCATCCGGCACGCCATCCTGCTCACCGACGGCAACAACGAGCACGAGTCCGCCGAGGACCTCGCCCGCACGATCGAGCGGGTCACCGGCCACTTCACCGCCGACTGCCGCGGCGTCGGCACCGACTGGCGGATCGACGAACTGCGCAAGATCTCCTCCGCGCTGCTCGGCACCACCGACATCGTGGCCGAGCCCTCCGGCCTCGCCGAGGACTTCCGCTCGATGATGACCGGCGCGATGGGCAAGCAGGTCGCCGACGTCGCGCTGCGGATCTGGACCCCGGCCAACGCCACCGTCAAGTTCGTCAAGCAGGTCGCCCCCGCCGTCGAGGACCTCAGCGACCGCCGCGCCGAGGCCGGCCCCCGGGCGGGCGACTACCCCACCGGCTCCTGGGGCGACGAGAGCCGCGACTACCACGTCTGCGTCGAGGTCCCGGCCGCCTCGGTCGGCAACGAGATGCTCGCCGCCCGGATCAGCCTGGTGCTGCCCCCGCAGGTCGGCGGCGGCACCCCCGAGGTGCTCAGCCAGGGCCTGGTGAAGGCCGTCTGGACGGACGACCTCGCCTCCTCCACCCGGATCAGCCCCCAGGTCGCCCACTACACCGGGCAGGCCGAGCTGGCCTCCTCCATCCAGGAGGGCCTGGAGGCCCACCGCTCCGGCGACGTCGACACCGCCACCGCCAAGCTCGGCGCCGCCGTCCGGATCGCCCACGCGACCGGCAACGAGGGCACCTTCAAGCTGCTGCAGAAGGTGGTGGACGTGGTGGACCCGAAGGAGGGTACGGTTCGGTTCCGTAAGGACGTGAGCGAGGCCGACTCGATGACCCTTGAGACCCGGTCGACCAAGACGGTACGTGTGAAGAAGTGACCGCGAAGTGACCGCTGTAGACGTGATCGGGCCGGCCGCCCGGCGCGACGCCGCACCGCACCGGCCCGAAACGAGGGGGACCTGATGCCGATCTGCCCGAGGGGCCACGAGTCGCAGGCCGAGGACTGGTGCGACTTCTGCGGCTTCCCGATGACCCCGCCGGCCCCGGCGCCCGGCGCCCACGGGGGCTACCCCGGCGCGCCCGCCGGACACCCGCAGCACGGCGGTGCGGCCTTCGGCACGCCGCCGCCACCCCCGCCGGGGGCCGTCCCGCCGCCCCCGCCCGGGGCGTTCCCACCGCCCGGCGGCTACCCGCCGCCCGGTGCCTTCCCGCCGCCGGCCGGCCCCGGACTCACCGAGGGCCTGGCCGTCTGCCCGATCTGCCGCAGCCCGCAGACCGGGCGGTTCTGCGAGGAGTGCGGCTACGACTACGAGCTGTCCGCGCCCTCCGGCCGCCAGGCGCCGGCCGGCGGCGCGCCCTCGCCGGGCCCGGCCCAGCCCCCGCCGCTGAACATCCCGGCGGCCTACGGCGGAGCCCCGGCCCCGCAGCAGCACCAGCCGCACCAGCCCCACCAGCAGCACCAGCCGCAGGCCCCGGAGTACCAGCCGCAGCCGGAGTACCCCCACACCTACGGCTACCCGCCGCCGGAGGGCGCCTTCCCGGAGGCCCCGGTCCGCGAGGACTCCGGCCCGGTGTACGCCCAGCCCGCCGGCCCCGGCCCGAACACCCGCGGCGGCGACTTCGGCACGTCCTTCCACCTGGCCCCGCCGCAGGCCCCGCCGCAGGCCCAGCCGGGCGCCCAGCCGGAGCCCGCCCCGGCCGGGCCGGTGCGCAGCAACTGGATCGCGGTGGTCTCGGCCGACCGCGACTACTTCACCGACATGATGGCCCGCAGCGGCCCCGAGGCGGCCGGCCTGTTCTTCCCGCCGTACTGCCCCGAGCGCCGCATCCCGCTGACCGGCCGCGGCCAGCTGCGGATCGGCCGGCGCAGCCAGCACCGGGGCACCGTCCCGGAGATCGACCTGTCGGTGCCGCCGGAGGACCCGGGCGCCTCGCACCAGCACGCGCTGCTCGCCGAACAGGCGGACGGCAGCTGGGTGCTGGTGGACCAGGGATCGACCAACGGAACCACCGTGAACGGGGGCGAGGAACCGATCTCCCCGAACACCGCCATCCCCCTGGGCGACGGCGACCGGATCCACGTCGGCGCCTGGACGACGATCACGGTGCACCGCGCCTGACCTGCGCTTTGAGCATTCGTCAGGGGTAACTCCGGCCGGGGGGGGGGGGGGGGGCGGGCGGGCGCGGCGGGGGGGCGGGGGGGGGCGCCGGGGGGGCCCCGGCGCGGGAGCGCGAGGAGCGCGCCCGCCCCCGCTCACAGGAC
>NZ_JBHYGR010000019.1:0-56974 GCF_042738155.1 Kitasatospora sp. NPDC059088
GCGCGCCCCGCCCCCCGCCCCCCCCCCCCCGCCCCCCCCGCCCCCCCCGCCGCCCCCCGCCCCCCCCCGCCGCCCCCCCCCGCGCCGCCCCCCCCCCCGGGGGGGGGGGGGCCCCGGGTTCCGGGGAGGCGGGTCACCGGGCGGTGTGGACCTCCGCGAGGTAGCCGCCCGGGAACCGCACCATCGCGCTGTCCCGGCCGCCCGCCGTGACCGGTCCCCACAGCACCGAGGCGCCGGCCGCCTTCGCCCGGTCCAGGGTGGCGCCGAGGTCGGCGACGCCGTAGCCGGTCAGCTCGCGGCCGAACGGGTGCGGCAGGTGGCCGTCCGTCACGGTGACCGTGGTGGTGCCGAAGCCCGAGGTGAGGCGCAGCAGCCGGTACGTCGTCCCGGGCAGTCCGATCGCGGCGCCGTCGGCCCGCCGGTCGTCGGAGGTGATCCGGCCGCCGGTGAAGGCCAGGTAGCTGCGCAGGAAGGAGCCGACCGCGTCGGGGGACAGGTAGAGCCGGTTCTCCGGCACGCTCGCCAGGTCCGGGTAGGACGGCGGGGTGGTGTGCACGTAGAGCTGGGCGCTGATGCCGCCGGGGAACTGGACGACGGCGTCCCGGCCGATCGGGTCGGCGAACGGGGCGACCGTCACCGACGCCCCCTCCGACCGTGCGGCGGCGACGGCCCGGTCGAGGTCGGTGACCAGCCAGCCGGTGCGCTCGGTGCCGAACGGGTACGGGACGGGCGTGGTGTAGTCGAACACCGAGAGCGTGCCGACGGGGGAGAGCACCAGCTCCGAGAGCGTACGGCTGGGGGTCGGCGTCACCTGGGTGGCGTTGGGGCCGATCGTGGTGCCGCCGAAGGTGGCGACCCAACTGGCCACGAAGGCCTGCTCGGTGCCCGGTTCGACGTAGACGTGGGTGGAGTCGTACTGCGGGCCGACGGCGAACTGCCGGTGCGTGCCGGGTGCGCGAGCCGTGTCGCCGTAGGCCGCCGAGGCGGTGGGAACGGCGGTCAGCGCGGCGATCGCCGCCGCCAGTGGGACCAGCCGGCGGGCGAAGCCCTTCATCATGGGGAGGATCCTTCCGGTCGGGGCGTGTCGGGGTGTGTCGGGGTCAGGCCGTCGGCGGTGCCCAGTGGGCGTCCGGGGCGGAGACCCGATGGGCGGTCAGCGCGGTGGCCAGGAGGAACAGGGCGGCCAGGGCGAGGGCCGTGGCGGGCCACCCGTGCAGGACGAGGACCGCGCCGGCGAGTCCGCCGAGCAGCATCGCGAGGGCGGAGAGGATCCGCCGCCCCGGGCGCGGGGCCGTGCCCCCGGCCGGGGCCGAGTCGGCGGCGAGGCCGGTCAGGGTGAGGGTCAGCACGGTGGTGGTCAGGTCGGGCACGCCCAGGCGCCTGGCCACGGCGTTCTGCAGGCCCATGCCGAGGCCGAGCAGGACGATCAGCGCGTAGTTCTTTTCGTCGCCCGCGCCGCCGTCGGCCAGGGCTGCGATGACGGCGGCGGCGGCCGTCAGCACTGTCTGGACTCCGGCGGCCCGGGCCAGCAGCCGCCCGCGGTGGCCCGCCAGGCGGCTGCCGAGCCGCCCGCCGGCGAGCGCGCCGGTCAGGAAGGCGGCCAGCGAGACCAGCGAGGCGGGGGCGGACAGCCCCGGGGCGCCCGCGAGCGAGAACCCCAGGAAGACCACGTTGCCGGTCATGTTCGCCACGAAGACGTGCCCGAGGCCGAGGTAGCTGACGGCGTCGACCACGCCGGTGGCCATGGTCAGCAGCAGCATCAGCGGGGGCAGCGGCCCGTGCCGGTCCGTGCGGGGCGGGGCGAGCGTCCGGCGGACGTCAGCCAGCAGTTCGCGCACCGGCCGCCACCCCCTCCGCCGTCGGCGGGCGGTGCAGGACGGCCCGGGTGAGCAGCCCGCTGGCCGGGCCGAGCGCGGCGCACGCGAGCGACAGCCACAGCGGCCAGCCGGTGAGGCCGACCGCGTGGTCGGCGGACCACCGGCCCGGCCCGGTGAGGGCGAGCGACCCGGCGGTGACGACCAGCACCAGCGGGTACTCGTAGCCGTCGTCCTGCACCCACAGTCCGTGCGGCCGCTTGACGGTGATCGCCACCGTCATCACGCCCATGGCGACCATGGCCGCCAGCGGGATGAGCGCGCCCAGGGCCAGGAACAGGCCCGAACCGATCTGCCCGGCGCCCGCGGCGAGCGCGGTCAGCCGCCCGCCGGCGAAGCCGTCGTGCCGGAACTCCTCCGTCCCGCCCGCCAGGCCGTTGCCGCCCAGGCGGTGGCTCACCTTCTGTACCCCGTGGCCGGCGATGAGCAGGCCCACCACCACGCGGAGGATCAGCAGTCCGGTATCCGTCATGTCCTGTTCCTGGTCCCTGTGTTCCTGGTCGTTGTGTTCCGGCGTCCCTGAGGCCGGGTCAGCCGGCGGCGTGCTCGCCGATGACGGCCTGGGCGTAGACGACCCCGAGGCCGTAGGCGCCGGCGTGCTCCTTGACGATCTCCATGACGGCGCCGTAGGTCTCCGTCCGGGCCCAGTCGCGCTGGAGCTCCAGCAGCACCTGCACCCAGGTGACCGGCACGGCGCCGGCCTGGGTCATCCGCTGGATCGCGTGCTCGTGGGCCTTGGGGGAGACGCCGCCGGAGGCGTCGGTGACGACGTAGACCTCGTAGCCCTGCTCGATCATCGACAGCACGGGCAGGACCAGGCAGACCTCGGTCCACAGCCCGGCTATCACGACCTTGCCGCGCCCGGTGGCCTTGACGGCCTCGACGACCGCCTCGTCCTCCCAGGCGTTCATCGAGGTGCGGTCGAGGATCTTCGCCTCCGGGAAGACCGCGCCCAGCTGCGGCAGCAGCGGACCGGAGAAGGACTCGGCGGCGACGGTGGTGAGCACGGCCGGGACGTCGAAGGCCCGGGCGGCCTTGGCGAGGCCGACGGTGGCGTTGATGATCGCGGTGCGGTCGCCGCTGCCGGTGCCGAAGAACATCTGCGGCTGGTGGTCCACGAACAGCACGACGGCGTTGTCAGGGGTCAGCAGGTCGGGGCTCGGGGTGGCGCTGACCTGGGTCAGGTCGACCATGGTGGTGGTCCTTTCGGTGCGGGCCGGAGGAGTCCGGCGCGTTTCGGGAGGTCCTGCGCACGGTGGTCCGTGGCGGAGGTTCGGGGGAGCGGTGCGGTCAGAGCACGAAACAGGGGTCGAAGGGCTGCTGCCGTTCGGCCGCCAGGCCGCGTTCGACGCGCCAGTGGCGGTGCAGCTCCGACTCGGCGACGACCTGTCCGAGCAGTTCCGCCTGGCGGGCGCCCGCGCCGGAGGCCTGGTAGCCGCCGAAGCGGGCCACCGGGCTCCAGGCCGGGCTGACCGGCGGGAGTTCCTCGTCCAGGCCCTCGTACTCGGCCGCGGCGTGGACGATCCGGCCGCCGACGACGGTCAGCACGGACTCGATGTGCGGGATGTCCTGCTCGGGCACGGTGAAGTAGTCGTCGGTCAGGACCGCCAGGTCGCCGTAACAGCCGGGCCGCAGCACGCCCTTGACGTCCTGCTCGCCGGTGAGCGCGGCGCCCGCCGTGGTGTACATCGCGAGGGCGGTCGCGCGGTCGACCCGGTTCTGCGCCGGCCGCAGCGCCCGGCCGCCGACCGTGCGGCCGGAGACCAGCCAGTGCAGGGCGACCCACGGGTTGTACGAGGAGACCCGGGTGGCGTCCGTCCCGGCGGCCACCGTCAGGCCGCGGTCCAGCATCGCGCGGATCGGCGGGGCCTCGGCGGCGGCGCCGGGGCCGTAGCGGCGCTCGAACACCTCGCCCTGGAAGGAGAGCCGGTTCTGGACGGACAGCGAGCCGCCGAGCGCCGCGATCCGGTCGAGGCTGTCCGGGGAGACGGTCTCCGCGTGGTCGAAGAGCCACCGGTTGCCGGCGGGGAACAGCCCCTCCGCGGCGAGCTTCTCGAAGACCGCGAGGTCACGCCGGATCGTCTCGTCGTAGGTCGCGTGCAGCCGGAAGCCCCAGCCGTGTTCCATGAGCAGCCGGACGGCCTGCTCGAACTCGCCCTCGTAGCCGCCGAGTTCCGGGCGCGGCTCGGCGAAGTTCTCGAAGTCGGCGGCGGCCCAGGTGAGGTTCTCGCCGGCGCCGTTCAGCCGCAGCCACGCATCGCCGTCCCCGGGCCGGACGGTCCCGATCCAGCGGGTGAGGTCGTCGAGCTCCTGGCCGGCGGTCTGTGGGAACAGGTGGTAGGCGATCCGCAGCGAGAGCTGTCCGTCCCGGGCGAGTTCGGTCACCGTGCCGTAGTTCTCGGGGAAGTTCTGGAAGCCGCCGGCGGCGTCGATCGCGGAGGTCAGCCCGAAGCGGTTCAGCTCGCGCAGGAAGTGCCGGGTGGAGGTGCGGCGGTCCTCGCCCTCCAGGGCCGGGGCCTTGGCGAGCGTCGAGTAGAGGATCAGGGCGCTCGGGGCGGCCAGCAGCATGCCGTTGGGCTCGCCGCCGCGACCCCGGACGATCTGGCCGCCCTTCGGGTCCGGGGTGCGCGCGGTGAAGCCGGCGGCCTTGAGCGCGGCGCGGTTGAGCACCGCCGACTGGTAGAGGTGCAGCACGAACACCGGGGTGTCCGGCGCGGCCTCGTTCAGCTCGGCGGGGGTCGGCAGCCGCCGCTCGGCGAACTGCTCGGCGGACCAGCCGCCCACGACGCGCACCCACTGCCCCTTCGGGGTGCGGGCGGCCTGCTCCCGGAGCATCGCGAGCGCCTGGCGCAGCGACCGCACGCCGTCCCAGCGCAGCTCCAGCACGTAGTTGAGGCCGCCCCGGATCACGTGCAGGTGCGCGTCGTTGAGGCCGGGCACCACGCGTCGGCCGAGCGCGTCGACCACGGTGGTGGACGGGCCGATGACCGGGGCGACGTCCGCGTCCTCCCCGACGACGGTGATCACGCCGTCGCGGACGGCGAGGGCGCCGGCCCGGGGGCGGCGGGCGTCGCCGGTGTGGATCCTGGCGTTGCGGACGACGACGTCGGCGGCGTCCTCGACGGAGCGGGGCGTCAGCCCGCCGACCGGCATTGCAGGCACCTCGGAGGCCTCCTGTCACAGGGGTTGGGGTGGCCGCCCGGGGGCGGGCGGCGGAGGGCGGCGGCCGGGCTGGCCGGGCGTTGGCCCGGCGTTCCCGATCACATGACAGAACGTTAGATCCGTTGCAGGGCAAGGAGTTTGCGCACAGCGCACCGCCTCCGTTCCGTCCGCGCACCGCTGTCCCCGGAACGGTTCCGTACGAGCCCCGGAACGGCCGGGGCCCCGGCCCCTCCGCCGTCCGGTGGGACGGGGAGGGACCGGGGCCCGGGGCCGGGACCGGCCGTGCGGTCACTTCGCGAGGAAGGCCAGCAGTGCCTCGTTGACCTCCTCGGCGTGGGTCCACAGCAGGCCGTGCGGAGCGCCCTCGATCTCCACGTACTCGGCGGAGGGCAGGGCGCGGTGGAACGGCCGGCCGGTGCTGTCGATCGGCAGGATGCGGTCGGCGGTGCCGTGCACGATCAGGGCCGGCACGTCGATGCGCGGGATGTCCGCGCGGAAGTCGGTGTACCAGGTGGACGGCGCGGCGGCGGAGGCGTGGGAGCCGCTGGCGGCCGCGGTGTTCCAGCTGTTGCGGACGGCCTCCTCGCTGATCCTGGTCCCGAGGTTCTCGTCCAGGTTGTAGAAGTCCCGGAAGAAGGCGGTGAAGTAGGCGTAGCGGTCGGCCTTCACGGCCGCGACGATGCCGTCGAAGAACTCCTGCGGGGCGGCGCCGTCCGGGTTGTCGGCGGTCTTGAGCAGGCACGGCTCCAGCGAGCCCAGGAACGCGACCTTGGCGATGCGCGCGGAACCGTACGCGGACACGTAGCGGGCGACCTCGCCGGTGCCCATCGAGAAGCCGACCAGGACGACCTCGCGCAGGTCGAGGGTGTCCAGCACGGTCTTGAGGTCGGCGGCGAAGGTGTCGTAGTCGTAGCCGGTCGTGGGCTGCGAGGACCGGCCGAAGCCCCGGCGGTCGTAGGTGATCACCCGGTGGCCGGCGGCGAGCAGCGCGGCGCTCTGCCGCTCCCAGGAGTGCCCGTCGAGCGGGAACCCGTGGATGAGGACGACCGGCTGCCCGGAGCCCTGGTCCTCGTAGTACAGCTCGACGGGTGCGGAGTTCTCCTGGCCGACGGTGATGAACGGCATGGATGGTGCTCACTTTCTCTTGCGTGTAGCGTGCGGCCGACGGTCGGTGCGGCTGCGGTGCACGACACGCTAGGGCCGCTCGCGCCGGGCCGGTTGCCGCTGAGCGCACCGCGTGTTGCCCGGCAGCGCCGCCGAAGGTGCCCGGGCCTCGGCGGTCAGCGCAGGGAGCGGACCGCCGGGCTGGTGGCGACCAGGGCGGCGCAGGTGAGGACGGCGGTGCCGGAGGCCAGGAACAGGGTGGTCGTGCCGTACGGGAGCAGGGCGCCGGCCAGGACGTAGGAGAACGGGTCGAACGCCACCGTGGCCAGGACGACGAGGCTGAGCACCCGGCCCAACAGGTGCTCGGGCACCCGCTCCTGGAGGGTGGACACGACGACCACGCCGAGGAAGCCGGAGCCGAGGCCGATCAGCGAGGCCACGGCCGTCGCGGTGAGGACCTGGGTGACGGCGGCGAGGCCGAGCATGCCCGCGCCGATCGCGGCGACGCCGCCGACCACGGTCCGGCCGCGCCGGGCGGGCGGGCGCCAACCGGCCGCCAGGGAGCCGGCCAGTGAGCCGGCGCCGAAGCCGGAGAGCACGATGCCCAGGGCGCCCGCGCCGCCGAGGCGTTGGTCGGCGAGGACGGCGCCGCCCACCAGGACGGGGCCGACGACCGCGAGGTTGATCAGGGCGATGGCCGCGAGCATGCCCCGGACCACGGGCTCGCGCCAGGCGTACCCCAGCCCGGTGGTGAGGGCGCGCAGGTTGCCGGGCTGCTCGTCGCCGTCGCCCTTGTCGTCGCGGTCGCCGGTGCGTCGGACCACCCGGGCGAGGGTGCTGAAAGCGGCGGCGGCCAGGGCGGCCATCGCCGTGATCCCGCCGAGCGTGGCGGGGAAGCCGGCCGCGGCGATGCAGCCGGCGGCCACCGCCGGGCCGACCAGGTCGCCGCCCGACTCCGCGCCCTGCACCAGCCCGTTGACCCGGGCGAGCTGCTCGGTCGGCACGACGGCGGGCAGCAGTGCCAGCGCCGCGGGGAAGTACGCGGCGTCGGCGGCGCCGAGCAGGCCGCCGAGCAGCGCGACGGTGGTCAGCGACGGCGCGGCGAAGGTGACCAGGGCGCCGAGGGTGAGCAGCACGGCGACCCGGAGCCAGGCGGCGGCGGCCACCACCCGGTCGGGGCCGAGGCGGTCGACCAGTACTCCGGCGGGCGGCAGCAGCACCGCCCGGGGCAGGGCCACGGCCACCAGGACGAACCCGGTGGCGAGGCCGGGCTGCGCCAGGTCGAGCACGTAGAGGGTCAGCCACACGATGAACAGCGCGTCGGTCACGGCCGCCAGGCCCTGGCCGACGACCAGGCGCCGCAGGTGCGACCGGCCGAGCCGGCCGTGGCGCTCGCCGATCGTCACTCTCCGCTCCTCCGTGGTCGGGACGGTCAGGCGATGTGGGTACCGCCGTCGACGGTCAGGGTGGTGCCGGTGACGTAGGACGACGCGTCGGAGACGAGGAAGACCAGTGCGGCGGCGAGTTCCTCGGGCCGCCCGAGGCGGCCGGAGAGCACCCGGGGCAGCACCGCCTCCAGGTAGCCCTCGGCGTAGCCGTCGGTCATCGGGGAGGGGAACAGGCCGGGGGCGAGGGCGTTGACCCGGATGCCCCGGCCGGGGGTCCACTGCTGGGCGAGGTCGCGGGTGAGCCCGAGAAGCCCGGCCTTGGAGGCCGAGTAGGCGGCCTGCGGCAGGCCGCCGGTGACCAGGGCCAGGATGCTGGAGACGTTGACGACGGCACTGCCGGGCCGCATCACCGCGCCGGCGGCCTGGGCCATCCAGTAGGCGCCGTTGAGGTTGGTGTCGACGACCTCGCGGAACTGCTCCGGGGTCTCCTCCTCCGCAGGTCGTTCGCCGCTGATCCCGGCGTTGTTGACGAGGATGTCCAGCCGCCCGAAGGCCCGTACGGCGGCGGTCACCAGCGCGCGGCAGTCGGCCGGTTCGGTGACGTCGGTCCGTACGGCGAGGGCCCGGCGGCCGAGCGCCTCGACGGTCGCGCGCACGGCCTCCAGGCGTTCGGCGCGCCGGGCGGCGAGCACGAGGTCGGCACCGGCCTCGGCCAGCGCGGTCGCGAAGGCCACACCCAGGCCGGAGGAGGCGCCGGTGACCACGGCGACGCGGCCGTCCAGCCGGAAGCGGTCGAGGACGCTCACCGGCGCCCGGCGACGTAGTCCACCGCGTCGCCGACCGTCCGCAGGTCCTTGACCCGGTCGTCGGGGATCTTCACCTCGAACCGGTCCTCGACCGCCACCGCGATCTCCATCATGGCCAGGGAGTCGACGTCGAGGTCGTCGGCGAAGGAGGTCTCGGCGCTCACGTCGGCGGAGTCGACGCCGAGGACCTCCTCGATGATCTCGGCGATGGCGTCCAGGATGTCGTGGTCGTTCGTCACGGGTTCCTCCGGAGGGTGACGGGGGTGCCAGGGGGCGGTCAGACGCCGAGGCGGCGGCGGTAGTCGACGAGGGTGCGCAGGAAGCCGTCCACCTGCTCCTCGGTGTGGCCCGCGTGCGGGAACAGGCGCAGCAGCGCCTGGTTGCGGGTGACCGCCGGGTAGGAGAAGACGGGCACGAGGTAGCCGTCCTCGACGAACCACTCCCGCATCTGCAGGGCGGCGGCGTCGTTCCCGATCGGCACCGAGAGCATGTACGACTCGGTGGGCGTCGTCGCCGTGCCGGCCTCGTGCATCCGGCGGCGCAGGCGGGCGGCATGGGCCAGGTAGTCGTCGACGATCCGGGGATCGGCGGCCAGGGCGGCGATCGTGCGGTCGGCCGCGTGGGCGGTCGGCGGCTGGATGGCGGCCGTGAACATCGAGGTGCCGGAGAGGAGTTCGAAGGCGTCGACGGCCGCCGCCGGACCGGCGATGGCGCCGCCCTCCAGCCCGATGGCCTTCGACAGCGACACCATGACGAAGTCGGCCCGTTCCCGGATCGCGGCCGCCTCCCGGGCGTAGGGGCGGTGCTCCGGCCCGTAGACCATGAAGCCGTTCGCGTCGTCGATCATGCTGACGGCGCCGTGCCGGTCGCACTCGTCGAGGATCTCCACGATCGGCCCCATGGTGCCGTCGGCCGAGTAGATGCTCTCGGCGATCACCACCGTCTTGCGGGCGCGGACCCGGCGCAGGATCCGGGCCAGGTCGGCGACGTCGTTGTGCCGGAAGGCGTGCACGTGGCGGCCGTAGTCGAGCCCCTGGAGGCCCTTCCAGATGCTCCAGTGGACGTCCCGGTCGACGACGAAGACGGTGTCGTGGTTGCGGACCTCGATCCCGTCGTCGAAGTGCGCGGAACTGCTCATGGCGTGCACGAACCCGATGTTGGCCAGCAGTCCGGTGGCGAAACTGATGGCGCGTTCCTTGCCGGTGTGGCGGGCGATCGTCTCCTCCAGCACCTGGTGCGGGCGGCAGATCCCCTGGGTCATCCGGGAGCCGCTGGTGCTCAGCCCGTGGGCCAGCGCCCCCTCGGCGAAGTGGCGCCGCACCGGGAGGTGGCGCTCCAGGTCGAGGAAGCTGATGCTGGCGAAGTTCACCAGCTCGCGGCCGTTGCGGACGACGGTCGGCCCGACCGGGCCGTCCACCACCGGCGGGCGGTACGCCGTGTCGTGGGTGTTGGCCTCGACGAAGGCGGCGAAGGCCCACGGGGCCAGGCGGTCCTCGGGCGGTGCGGTGCTGCGGGGCGCGGTCATGGTGAGGTCCCTCCTGCACGGTGGGCGCGGGGCGGCAGGGGTGGTGGCGGTGCTGCTGGTGCGGGCTGTGCGGGCTGTGCGGGCAGTCCGGGCGGTGCGGGCGGTGCGGGCTCCAGGGCGGCGGCGAGGTGGCCGAGCGAGGCCGTTCCGGCCAGTTCGTCCGACGCGATCCCGGTGAGGCCGGACCGGCGGAGCAGCGCCAGCAGACGGGGGACGGCGACCAGGGTGACGCCGTGGTCGGCCAGACAGCGGTTCAGGTCCACGGTGTCCGGGCTGCCGGGTCCGCCTGGTCCGCCGGGGCCACCAGGTGCGGCGGCGGTGGCGACGGCGGCGGCCAGCGCCCGTTCGGCGGCCGTGCCGGGCGGGCGGCGCGGGACCCGCAGCGCTTCGGCGCGGGTCGTGGTGGTGGCGCCGGGCCCGGCCGGGGAGAGTACGTAGCGGCCCGGGGCCAGCAGGCCCGGAACCTCGTCGAGGTGGTCCAGCACGTGGCGGTGCAGGTCCTCCGGGGTGACGCCGGGGGCGGTGCGGGCCCGGGCGACGAGGTGCGGCTCCTCGTCCGCCCCCGTCACCTCCCCGCCGGGCGCCACCGTCACATCGAGCACCCCGGGGCAGTCGCGCAGCACCGCCGCGACCGCGGCCGGGCGCACCCAGCCCTGCGGGGCGCGCCACCACCCGGGGGCGGCCGGTGCGGTCGGGCGCGCCGGGACGGGGCACTCGGCGCCGTCGGCCGCCGCGCGCAGCAGGGCGCACAGCCGGACGGGCAGGGCGGCGGCCTGCCCGGCGTCGAGCAGGTGGTCCCCGACGGTGACGTCGAGGGTGACGGCCCCCGCGTCGAGGGCGAGGTCGACGTAGAGCGTGTCGCAGGGCTCGTCGGGCGCGCTGCGGAGCCAGCCGTCGCCGGACCCGTCCGGCGCGGTGCCCGGCGCCGGCGCCGGCGCCGGTGCCGGGACCGGGGGGTCGAGGTACCCCGGGGCCAGGTACCCCGGGACGAGGTAACCGCGCGGCCAGGAGTAGCAGTTGTACTCGATGGCGGGCACCGTCCTGACCCCGCGGCGACGGTCCGTCCGCGCCTGGGCGGCGACCAGTTCGGCGGGCCGCCAGTGGCCGTACCGGTAGGCCGTCGCGGAGGCGGCGGCGACCGAGGCGACCACCTCGCCGAAGGCCGCGCCCGGACGCAGGTCGATCTGCACCGGGACGGTCAGGGCCCGGACCCCGATGCTGCTCCGCACGGCGGCCCGGGCCCGGTTGGAGACCACCACCGAGGCGAGGAAGCGGAGTTCGCCGGTACGCGCGGCGACGTCGTGGGCCAGCGCCGCGAGCACGACGACCTCGGGGCTGACCAGGTGGCGCCGGGCGATGTGGCGCAGGTGCCGGTAGGCGCCCACCGAGCGGTGCTGGAGGCGGTGGCGCCCGGTGCCGTCCGGGGACCCGCCGAACGGGGCCAGCACCCCGGTGGGGTTGTCCGCGAGGCGCGTCAGCCACTCCCGCTCCGCCGCGCGGGCCCGCTCCGGCGTCTGGGTGGCGAGCGCGTCGAGCGGCTGCGAAGCCGTCCCCAACGGTGCCGCCGTGCCGCGCAGTTGATCGTGCAGCTGGTCGAGTAGCACGGCCAGCCCCCACCCGTCGATCAGCACGTGGTGGGCGGCGATCAGCACCGCCCGCGGCTGCCCCGCCGTCAGCAGCACCCGGGCGAGCCAGGGCGGGTTCCGCTCGGGGTCGATCGGGCGGGCGGCCAGGGCCGCGGTGGCGGCCTCCAGGGTGGCGGCGGGGGGCCCCCCGCCCCCGCCCGGGCGGGCGCCGGGCCCCGCGGGGGGCGGGGCCCTCCGCTTTCGGCGGCGCGGCCGCCCACGGCGACCACCCGGCCGTCGCCGAGCCTGCTGACGCTGTGTCCGCGGCGGGCGGTCGCCAGGGGCGGGGCGGCCGTCCAGGTGGCGGCGACCGGGTCGAACAGGGCGGCGGTGGCCAGGGCCGCGCCGGTGGCGTCCGCTCCCCCGGCGACCAGCACCGTGCCGCTGGTCAGCCGGATCGCCTCGACGCCCCGGGCGGCGGACGGGAGGCTGCCGCCGGCGCTCCAGCTCCCCGGTGTGGCGGGCGAGCCCACCGCCTCCTCCTCCGGGATGACGTGCAGCCGGTCGGCGAGGCTGCCGTCCCGGCCGATCCAGTCGGCGAGGGCGTCCTGGGCGGTGGTCCGGCTGCGGAAGGTCGCGGCGGCGAGGCCGCCGGCCGGCGGGTGGGCCTGGACGTTGTTGCGGAGGTTGGCGACGACGTAGCGCCGGTCGGTGAGGCGGACGGTTTCCTCGGGCGGGAAGGGCTGCCGGAGCCTGGACTCCCGCTGCGAGACCGGCGAGCGGCTGGTGCTGCTGCCCTGGAGCAGTTGGTTGAACACCGCGGGGCTGACGTCGTGGAAGCGCTTGGGCGCGGCGGTGCCGGAGCCGGCCGCCATCGGGACGACCCGGCGGGCGGCGGCGGCGCTCGCGGGCATCCCGCTGTCGATGACGTGCAGGTCGTACCGGGCGCTGCGGCGGACCACCCGGGGCGAGAGCAGGGTGCCGGCGGCCGCGGTCAGTTCCAGTCCGGCGTCCTGGTTCTCGTACGCCGGCCGGGAGAGCTTGGCGGCGTCGTCCATGTCCTGGAACTGCGCCATCGCGAACTTGTCGCCGGTGACGGAGACCCGGACCAGGCCGCTGTCCGGCGCCGGCGCGATGGCGAACCGCCGTCCGTCGCTGGGCCGTTGGGCACCGATCCGGTCGAGGCGGACGTCCAGCGGGATCGCGCGCTGGCGGACGAGGAGCGTGCCGAGCGGGTGGAGCACCAGCTGGTCGGTGTCGGGCAGGTGCCGGAGGGTGACGAGGGGGTTGAGGCCACCGGTGGGCAGCCTGGTCTGCCACCCCTCGGTCTTGCCGAACTCGCCTTCCAGCAGCGGGAGTACGGCTACCGGCGGGAGCGTGGTGTTGTGCTCCTCGCCCCAGCTGATGTCGAAGTCGGCGGAGATCTCGAAGAACAGCAGGGAGATGGAGCCGCGTCCGTGCGCGCGCCAGGGCGAGGGGCCTTCGAGCGCGAAGTCCAGGTCGATGCCGAAGACCCCGACGCCGAAGGCCTTCAAGGTGACCCCGGCGGAGATCGCGATGGTGAACGCGAACGGCGAGAAGCGGAACATCGCGTCGAAGGAGAGGTGCCCTTCGATGCCGAACCCGCCGAATCCCAGCCGGAGTTCGGCCGCCGCGCCGAACTGGACGGTGTTGCTGGTGACCGCGAAGTAGCCGGAGACCCGGATCAGTTGGCCGGGGCGGTTGAGGATGTCCACCGAGAGCCGCTTGGGGACGGGGAAGGGCAGCGGCGGCGGTTTGAAGGACGGGTGGAAGCCGCCGACCGTCAGGACGAAGTCCGGTGAGTCGCCCCAGGCGACGAGCAGGCCCATCCCGCCGTCGATGGTCATGGTGAGGATGTGGGAGTCGAAGAGTTCGGCGAAGAACCAGAGCCGCGACCGGTCGACCTCCAGCGCGCCCACGAAGTTGACCTGGAGCGCCAGCAGCGGGAGGTCCTGGCTGGGCAGGACGCACCGGAGCACCCCGAGGACGGCGATGTTCCCGGGCGGGATCTCGACCACGACCCCGAGCGAGACGCTGACCAGCGTCGGGGTCCCCCAGCCGATCTTCGCCATCGGCCCGATCAGGAACCGGCCCTCCTCGGGCGGGAAGAAGCGGCGCAGGTCGGAGAGGATCCGGGGGGCGTTGGCGATGACGTCCTTGGGGAACATCACCGATTCGACCGCGCCGGTCCGCACGCCCTCCGCCAGGGCCTGGAGGTTCATCCCGCGGTTGAGGCCGATCAGCCCGCCGACGGCGAGCAGGGTGAACCCGTAGCCGAGTTGGATACCGGTGGCGCCGAAGTCGGTGGTGATCACGATCAGCAGCGAGAAGCCGTCGCTGCCGTCGGGCATCCGGGTGGTGATCAGGCCGATCGCCTTGAGCTCGACCAGTCCGGCGAACTCCAGGTCGAGGGCGCCGGCGTACTCGCCGTGGTCCGGGTCGAAGGACAGGTACCCGCCGCCCTTGACCGGCCCGGCGTCCACGGCCAGGCCCACGCCCTTGGGCGGCTTGAAGCCGAAGGAGAGGTCGACCGGGCCCAGGTTGCCGTCACCCTTGGACCGGAACGCGATGTCCGCGGAGAGGCCGATCTGCTCCACGACGGCGGTGACCGGGCCGAGTCGGGCGCGGAACGACACCCCGAGGCCGATCGGCAGCCCGTCCGGGCCGGGCGAGGCGGAGATGGTCAGGCCCTGGATCTCCAGCGGGCCGAGCTCCAGGTGCGTCGGGAGCTGGATCTCCAGGTTGGAGGTGCCGCGGAAGTAGAAGCCCTGCCGGTAGGAGACCCCGACGGTGAGGTCTGCGCCCACGGTGAACCCGCCGGCCGGCAGGACGGCGCCGACGAAGCCGTCCGCGCCGGCCGGCGAGAAGACGAACTCCAGCCCCTCCAGGCCGAATTCGGCGAAGAAGTCGACGGCATCCCCGACCAGCCGGACCCCGCCCGCACCGGCGATCCGGCGCAGCTGGAGCCGCGTGCCGCCGGCCGAGCCGAACAGCACCTGCGGCTCGCCGGTCGGGCCGGACCGCTCCACCTGGACGTCGATCGACCCCTTGGCGTGGACCGGCCCGGTGGACGACTCGAAGCCGAGGACCATCTCGATACCCCGGCCGGGCCGCACCAGCAGCGCGACGCCGCCCTGGAGGTCCAGGTCCCCCCGGATGGTGACGGCGATGTCCGGCCCGAGTTCGAAGCGGAAGCCCTGGCGGCCGGTGAACGAGGGCAGCAGCGCGAGGCCCGGCGGGGCGCCGCCGGCGGCGGGCAGCGGCAGCAGCCGGACGGCGGCGGCCATCGAGGCCGAGGGCTGGACGCGTTGGAAGAGCACGGCGGCCAGCGTCGTGGGCGGCGGGCCGAACGGGTCCGGCGGCGCGCCCTGGAGCGCCAGCGCGGTCGACGGCGGGACCTCCCCGGTCTCGACGTTGGCGCCGATGGTCCGCAGCAGGTTGTCCAGCTGGGAGAGCAGCGCCGGCTGGTCGAAGTCGGCGGTGCCCCAGCCGAAGGCGTCCTTGAACACCTGCGAGGGGTCGGCGAGCGTCCGGGGCAGGTCGCCGAGGTCGAGGCCGAGGTGCACGTACGGCGGGCGGTTCCCGGCGGCCGGGGCGTACCGGGCCTTGACCACGCCGAGGCCGCGCAGGGCGAAGCCCAGTGTCGGGTGGTAGCGCTGGAGGTAGGTGACGATCAGGAAGTCGAGGAGCTGGCCGGGGAAGAGGGTGGGGAAGCCGTCCGCACGCAGCACGTCGGGGATCGCGGAGGCCGGTGCGTCGGTGATCGCGTGGATTCCCTTGACGACCGCCTGGACGGCGCCGAGGGCCCGCTGCACGTCGTCCGGCGAGAAGGAGGCCGCGGCGGAGGCACCGCCGTCGCCGACCGTGCCGTCGACGTTCAGCCCGCCGTCGCCCAGCAGGGTGTGCAGGCTGTCGTAGAGCGTCTCGACGGCGCCGCGCAGGTCCACGAAGGGCTGCGGGACGTCCGTGACGGACCAGCCCAGGCGGCGCAGCAGCCCGGCGAAGGCGGCCGGTCCGGCCAGCGCGTCGCGCAGCGGCAGCAGCGCCTGCCCGACCTCCGCCAGGATCCGTTCGAAGGTGCCCGGCTCACTCATGCCTCTTCGCCTCCTCCTTGGACTCCGGGTAGAGCTTGCTGTCGAGGAGCGCGTGGAAGGCGGGGTCGACCCGGTTGACGATCAGCCAGGCGCAGACGTGGCAGAAGTCCTGGGCGCTGCCGCGCATCTTGCAGCGGCCGGTCGGCCGGTAGTGGGAGGCGGAGTAGGTGGCGCCGCCCTCGTAGATCCCGATCAGCCGGGCGCCCTTGCAGGGCGGGCTGAAACCCGGGATGTCGACGGGGGTGTCCTCGCCGGAGTTCCGCTTCTTGTTGTCCGGGTCCAGGTTGAGCGGGGCGCGGCTGTTCCGGAGGAAGGTGAGGACCTCCGGCTCCACCACGAGGAGCGGCTGGTGCTGCCCGTCCTTCAACGGCGCGAAGACGATCGATCCGGCCCGGAACGTCGGGAAGGGGGCGCTGCCCGCCCTGGTGAGGATGATCGCGCCCTCCGCGGGGAGGACCTTGCCGACGATCAGCCCGTCCAGGTAGTGGGCGGGCTTGGTCTCCAGCGGGAGTTGCTGCCCGAGGGGTTTGATGCCGAAGTCGCGCAGCCGGACCTCGGTGAGGAGGGCCTGGGCCTGCTGCCACTGCGCGGTGTCGCGGGTGCCGATGGCGAGCCGGACGCCCTGGACCGGGCTGGTCACGTTCTGCGAGTCGGCGAGCAGGACGGCGGCGAGGCGGATCCGGGGCAGCTGGAGCCACTTGACCTTGTCCGCGTCGATCCGCCGGTCCTTCGGGTCCGTGCCCGGGCCGATCCGCAGGAATCCGAACACCGAGACGTTGTCCGCAGGCAGGTCCGCCGCCAGGCTCCCGTCACTGCCTTCACCGTCGAACTCCTCGTACTCGTCGGCCAGGTTGAAGCTGTGGCCGAACTCGTGGGAGACCGTGCCGATGATGTCGTCGACGTCCACGGCTATGTCGGAGGGCGGGTCACGGCGCAACTCCCGGCGGTCCGTCGCATTGGCGTAGACGTAGGAGAGACCCTGGTACTTGTTGACTGTCTGGGCCGTCACCGTCCGGCCGTTGAGATTGGTCCCGCCGGTCACGCCGTCGTTGACGATCATGGCGATCAGGCCCCGGCTGCGCTGGAACCTGCCGTCGTCGGGCTGCCACTGGTCGCCGACCGCCACCGCCACCGTCGAGTCGGCGACCTGGAGGCTCCGGACGTAGCGCAGGAGGGTGTTGGCGGGGTTGACCAGCCCCGCTCCCATGTACAGCTCCGGCGGGTGCCGACGCGGGTCGAAGGTCAGGCTCCGGGTCGGCCCGCTCTCGTAGAACTCGTACAGCCTGGCGACGAACTCCTTGACCCCCGCGGTTCCCACGCCGTCGTCGGCGGGCCTGCCCACCGGGCCCGTACCCGAGGAGCGGTCGGCGAGCCGGCGGCCCAGCTGGAAGCCGAAGACGGTGTCGCGGGCGTGCAGGATCCCGACCGACTGGTGCTTCTTCCACGCCGTGACGAGGTCCTCGCTGACCCTGGCCGGGTCGACGTCCAGATCCTGCGCCCGCCACGTCGCCACCAGGCCGGACCGCTGGTCCCCGCGCATGGGCAGCCCCACCCGGCGGACCAGCTCCTCCAGCGTGTAGAGCGCTCCGCCGCCGATCGCGTTGGACGGGATCGGGAAGCCGGTGCCCCTCGCCCGGCCCGCCTCGACCGTCTCCTCGCCCGCCGCGACCCGGAATCCGCAGGTGACGGTGTGCTGTGCGGAGGGGGTGAAGGACGCGAAGGCGTTGAAACCGCCCCCCAGCATCCCGTACGGCTCGTGCGCGGGCTTCTCGAACAGCTCGTGGATCGTCCTGGTGACGATGGAGTCGAACTTCGCCCGCTCCTGCTCGCGGAAGCCCTCGGCGAGGAACAGCACGTTGTGCTTGCGGTCGAGGACCGTCAGGTCCTTGGCGCCCCACTCCTGGGTCACCGCGTGCGGCGCGGCGTAGTCGACCACCTGGACCGGCAGCAGCTGCGCCCCGCCCAGGCCGGGGAACAGGCCCGAGAGCATCCAGGAGGCGCCCGGCTGGGTGGCCGCCACACCCCGGACCCGGCCGTTCGGCGTCACGGCGAGCTGCCGGGTGTCGGCCGGCACCAGCTGGACGTACCCGTGCCCGGTGATGTCACCGATCAGGTCCGTCCCGGTACCGGCGTCGTCGCTGAACTTCGCGTACAGCGACGGCTGGGCGTGCGCGACGGTGGCGTCCAGCGCGGTGGTGAGGGAGTCGTTGCCGAACCACCAGCCGACGACCGACCGGTGGACCTGGAGCCGGCCGACGAGGTACTCGCCCCCGGTGTGCGCCTGGAAGAGGAACACCCCGGGGGTGGTGGCCGTGACCACCCCGGTGTCCTTCCGGTACGTCGGCACCCCGTCGAACCGGTGCCCCTTGGCGTTGAACGGTGCGAAGAACTCGACGTCGCACGCGCCGGGCTGGACCGGCACGACGTCGAACCCGCCCGTCGCGGGCGTGCGCTCGGTACGGGTGGCCAGGGTCAGGGTCAGCGGCGGCGTACCGGCCAGCGCCATGTGCAGGTCGCAGTGCGGGAAGAGCACCAGGTCGGCAAAGGGAACGGGAACGGGATCGGTCACGGCGGCGACTCCTGTCTGCCGTCCACACGTCGGGCCCACCGGCGCCCGCGGGTGCCGGTACTCCGCCACCATAATGACCGGGACATGCGAATCCAACGATCCGTCAAGTCAATGCCCTGAAAGGGTATTTCCGCGCCGAGTGACGATCGGCCGGTGTCGGAGCACCGGCGGTTCGCTGCCACTTCCCGCCCCTTCCAGCCCGTTTCCGACCACCTCCGGTCGGAGGTGGTCGGCGGGCGCCGCAGCCCCGTCCCGTCCCGTGGCGGTCAGCCGAGGGGCTTGTCGAGGACGGCCTTGGCGTGGCTGAACGTGTCGATCGAGTACTCGCCGTGGTAGCGGCCCATGCCGCTCTCGCCCACGCCGCCGAACGGCAGCTCGGGGACGGCCAGGTGGGAGACGGTGAGGCCGAAGACGAGGCCGCCCGAGGAGGTCTCGGTCGCCAGCCGCTGCTTGGTGCGCTCCGACTCGGTGAAGGCGTACAGCGCGAGCGGCTTGTCGCGCTCGTTGATGAAGGCGATCGCGGCGTCCAGGTCGGGCACGGCGATGATCGGCAGGATCGGGCCGAAGATCTCCGACCGCATCACCGGCGCCTCCGGGGAGACCTCGGCCAGCACGGTCGGCGCGAGGTAGCGCTGCGCGCGGTCGTGGTCGCCGCCGATGACGGTCCGGCCGTCGCCGAGCAGGGCGGTGAGCCGGTCGTGGTGGCGCTCGTTGACGATCCGCCCGTACTCCGGGCTGCTCGCCGGGTCCGCCCCGTACAGGGCGTGCACGGCCTCGGCCAGGTGCGCCTCCAGGGCGGTGGCGGTGTCGCCGATGGCGAGGATGTAGTCGGGGGCCACGCAGGTCTGCCCGGCGTTCTGGAACTTGCCGCGCGCCAGCCGCTGGGCGGTGACCGCGAGGTCGGCGCCGGGCTCGACCACCACGGGGCTCTTGCCGCCGAGCTCCAGGGTGACCGGGGTCAGGTGCTCGGCGGCGGCCGTCATGACGATCCGGCCGACCTGGCCGTTGCCGGTGTAGAAGATGTGGTCGAAGCGCTGCTCCAGGAGCGCGGTGGTCTCCGGCACACCGCCCTCCAGTACGGCCACGGCCTCCCGGTCCAGGTAGCGCGGCAGCAGCCGGGCGATCGCCGCGGAGGTCGCCGGGGTGAGCTCGCTGGGCTTGACCAGGGCGGTGTTGCCCGCCGCGAGGGCGCCCACCAGCGGGGCGAGGGCCAACTGCAGCGGGTAGTTCCACGGCGCGATGATCAGCACCACGCCGAGCGGGTCGCGGACCACCCGGGCCTCGGCGGGCAGGAAGGCGCCGGGGACGGCGGCCGGCCGCGGCTCCAGCCATTCCTCCAGGTGCGCCACGGTGTGGTCGATCTCGTTCAGCGTGAAGCCGACCTCGCCGCGGTAGGCCTCGGTCGCGCTCTTGCCCAGGTCGGCGTGGAGCGCGGCCAGGAGGGCCTCGGACTGCTCGCTGAGCAGCGCGCGCAGCGCACCCAGCTGGGCGAGGCGCCAATCGAGCGGCCTGGTGCGGCCGGTGGCGAACGTGGCGCGCAGGCGTGCCACCACGGTGGCCGGGTCGGTGGACACGGCGGCGACCAGGGTGCGGGCCAACTCGGCGGAGGAGCCCGGGTTCTGGCCGGTGTAGAGGTTGCGGTCGATCACGGTGTGCGGCGTGAAGGGCGCGGCCTCGACGAAGTCGGCGCCGAGCTCGACCAGGCGGTCCTGGACCAGCCACTTGGCGCCCGCGGCCAGGCCCACGGCCTGCTCCTCGGCGTTGGTGAAGGCGGTCATCCGGTAGCCGGCGAACGGCCAGCCGCCGTCCTCGTCCCGGGCGGCGAGCAGCGCGGCGGGGGCGTGGCAGACGACGCCCAGCGGCTTGCCCGAGGCCAGCGCCCGGGTGAGCAGCCGACCGGAGTCCTCGTCCACGGCGAGGTCCTCCATCGGGCCGTGGCCACCCGGGTAGAAGACCAGGTCGTACGCCTGCGGGTCGACCTCCGCCAGCTTCGCGGGGTGCTCCAGGTCCGCGCGGACGGCCTCCAGGTAGGCGGCCAGCCACTCGGCCTTCTCCTGGCCCCTGCCCGCGGCGCCGCCGTTGGCCTCGACGCTCAGGCTGCCCCGGTCGACGGGGGCCGGGACGCCGCCGGGGGTGGCGATGGTGATCTCGAAGCCCGCCTCGGTGAAGATCCGGTGCGGCTCGGCGAGCTCCTCGGCCCAGAAGCCGGTGGGGTGCGGGGTGCCGTCGGCGAGGGTCCAGTGCGTGGCGCCGGTGACGACGAAGAGGGCGGAAGTCATGGGTGGTGCTCCAGGTCGGCAGGGAAGGGGCGTTGTGGGGTGGGGAGGGGTGGGGCGGGGTCGGCCGGTCGGTCAGGACTTGTCGGGGCCGGCCTCGGTATCGGCCGGCACGGCGACCGCCGCGGTGACCGCCACGGCGTGCGGCTGCTCGTCGGCCTGTGCGCCGGCCTCCGTACCAGCCTGCGCGGTGAGCGGCCGGTGGTGCTTGCTGAGTCCGACCATCGCGACCCCGGCGGCCAGCAGCAGCGCGACCGCGGCGATCACGAAGCTGAGGGTGAACTGGCTCTCCGCGGGCAGCGCGGCGCCACCGAGCGCGGCGTAGCTGACCGTCTTGGAGGCGAGCAGCGAGGTCACCACCGCGCTGGCGATCGAGCTCCCGACCGAGCGCGAGATGGAGTTGATCCCGTTGGCGATGCCGGTCTGCTCCAGGGGCACGCTGGCCGCGATCAGCGCGGGCATCGCGGCGTAGCCGAAGGAGATCGCGATGCCGGTGAGCATGCCCGCCGTGATCACCGCGGCCTCGGCGCCGTGCCCGAAGGCCAGCCAGGCGAAGCCCGCCACGCCGATCAGCGCGCCGACCGCGAGGGTGGAGCGGGCGCCGATCCGGCGCACCAGCAGTCCGCCGACCGGGGCGGCGGCCAGGGCGATCAGGGCGCTGGGCAGCAGGTACTCGACGGAGGCGCGCAGGACCGAGGCGGTGAAGCCGTAGCCGGTCAGCCGGCCCGGCATCTGGACGAGGTAGGAGATGCCGATGAACTGGGCGAACGAGGCGAAGCCCACGAAGAGCCCGGTCAGGTTGGTGAAGAGCACCTGGCGGTGGACGAACATCCGCATGTCCACGAGCGGGTTGCGCACCCGTCGCTCGACCAGCACCCAGAGGGCGGCGAAGACGGCGGAACCGGCCAGCGAGCCCAGCGTGCGGGCGGAGGACCAGCCCCACTCGTGGCCCTGCGAGATGCCGAGCAGCAGCAGGACCAGGAAGACGGCCAGGGTGAGCGCGCCCAGCACGTCGACCCGGCCGCCGGTGGGCGAGCCGCCGTGCGGTACCACCACGGCGACGGCCGCCAGGGCGAGCACGGTCAGCGCGGTGGAGAACCAGAAGACCAGGTGGTAGTCGGGGTGCGAGCCCTGGGTGAGCAGCCCGGTGGCCACCAGCGAGAGGCCGCTGCCGAACGCCAGCGTTCCGCTGACCAGCGCCATCGCCCCGTGCAGCTTCTCCTGCGGCACCTCGTCGCGGATCACGGAGAGGGCGAGCGGGAAGATCGCGGTGGCGGAGCCCTGCAGCACCCGGCCGATGATCAGCAGGGCCAGCGAGGTGGTGGTCGCGGCGATGACCGAGCCGACCACCATGACGGCGAGGACGGCGAGCAGCGTGCGCTTCTTGCCGAACTGGTCGCCGACCCGGCCCAGCAAGGGGGTGAAGACGGCAGCCGAGAGCAGCGCGGCGGTGGTCACCCAGCTGACGCCGGCGGCACCGGTGTGCAGCTCCTTCTGCAGCAGGGCGAGGATCGGGACGACCTGGGTCTGCGCCATGGCCACGACCATCGCGGCCAGGCCCAGCGCCAGGATCAGGGGCGTACTGCCGCGCCGCCCGGTGGCGGCGGTGGCCGTGGCCGTGGCCGTGGCAGATCTGGGCACGGCGCGATCGGCGGCGTGGCTCATCAGGTGGGGGTCCTTCCAGGAGGGGCCGGCCGCGCGCAGGCATGCGTCGGGCCGGCGCTCGAAGACAGCGGGCGGGACCTGGACGGTTGAAGCCTGCAAGGTTGATGTCTTCAAGCAATGCCTTGAAGGTAGACCTGAAAGATTGAAGAAGTCAAGCAATCCCGCCTACACTCGACCCATGACCCAGAGCGCCGCCCCGACCGCCACCCCGACCGCCACCGGCTCCGCCGCCCCCACGCCGGTCGAGCTGATGGACCAGGTCGCCGGCGCCGCGGCCGCCTACTACCGGAACTTCGCCGCACTGGCGGCCGAACGCGGCCTCACCCTCATGCAGGGCAAGACCCTCAGCCTGCTGCGCGAGCCCCGCCCGATGCGCACCCTGGCCGACCTGCTGGCCTGCGACGCCTCCAACGTCACCGGCATCGTCGACCGCCTGGAGGCCCGCGAACTCGTCCGCCGCGAGGTGGACCCGGCCGACCGGCGGATCAAGAACGTGGTGCTGACCGAGGAGGGCGAGCGCACCGTACGGCAGATCCGGCTGGACCTGATGTCCGGCCTCACCGGCCTGGCCCAGCTGGACGAGGCGGACCGGCACACCTTCCAGCGGCTCCTGGGCCAGGTCTTCCCCGGCTGACCGAGGCCCCCCGACCGGCGGGGCCCTCAACTCCCGTTCAGCGAACCGGCGGCCGCCTGGGCCACCGACTCGACCAGGGCGATGCCCCCGGACTCGTCGGCATTGCCGTCCGAGAGCACCGCGATCAGCAGCTGGTGCCCGTCGTGCTCCACCGTGCCGATGCTGTTGATCACCCACAGGCCGTCGGCGTCACGCGGCAGCCAGCCGTCCTTCACCGCGGACGTACCGCCGGTCGCCGCCGCGCTCACCCCCCAGCGCTGGTCGCTCTCGACCTGGCCCAGCAGCTGCTGGACGTAGCCGCGCGAGGCCGGGGAGAGGATCGAGTCACCGGTGAACACCTGGCACAGCAGCTGCGCCTGGTCGGCGGCGGTGGTGGCGGTGAGACCCCAATAACCGTCCGCGCCACCGGTGGTGGCGGTCAGCCCGAACCGCCGGTCGGCGGCGCTGCGCAGCGCCTCGTCCGCAACGGGGGCGGGGGCGGGCGTGGGCGTGGGACTGGGCGCGGGACTCGGGGTGGCGCTCGGGTCACCGGCAGCGGTAGCGGTAGCGGTCGGGGCGGCAGCGGCGCTCGGAGCGGACGTGGCGGGCGCCGAAGGCGCGGACACCGCGGCCGGGTCGGCCACGACGGACATCCGCGGCCGGCTCTCGGCGGCACCGGAACTCCCTTGCAGCACCCCGCTGATGATGCCTGCGGCCGCGAGGAGGCCGACGGGAGCCAGCAGCCTCGACAGGGGGACGCTTCGCTTCGTCATGTCCAGTGACGCTAGAGAGCGCCGCTTTGAGCAGTCTGAGGACGGGATGGGTGTTTCCTGACACCTGGTCCGCTCCTCGCGGCCGTCACCCCGCCGGGTGGCGGACCGTCACGCGACGCCGAGGACCCGGGCGACGTGGCGCGCCAGCTGCGCCCGCAGCTCCTCGCGGGAGGCGTGCTCCGTGCCGGCCAGGTGTTCCACCAGGTCGGCACGGGTGGCCGCGAGCAGCGCGTGGGCAGTGAAGCCGCCGTCGGCCGCCCCCGGGATCCGGTGCAGGAGTTCCCGGACGAGGGTGTGCCACCGCTCGTAGTGCTCCGTCCGGTAGGGGCTGTCCGCTCCGGTTCCCTCCAGGGCCAGGGCGAGGTGACGGTTGTCCAGTTTGAAGCACAGCAGGGCGTCGAGCAGGGCCGGTACGCGCTCCGGCGCAGGCGTTCCCGGGCCCAGCGGGGGCGGGCCGGCCTCGACGGCTTCCGTGAGCGGCTGGAGCCGCGCCGCGTACAGGGCCCGGATCAGGCCCGTGCGGTCGCCGAAGGCGCGGAAGAGCGTCCCCTTGCCGACCCCGGCCGCCGCCGCGATGTCGGCCATGGTGACGTCCTCGGCGCTTCCGCCGTGGGAGAAGAGCTCGTCGGCCGCCGCGAGGGCCGCGGCCCGGTTGCGGGTCGCGTCCTTGCGTGGCTTGCGCTCGGTCATCTGCTTCCTCCGATTGCGATCCGGACCGCCGGTCCGTATCGTTCTTGAAGCGGACCACTGGTCCGTATCGTAAGCGACGGAGGACCCATGCCCGCGAACACCCCACCGGCGGAGCTGTACCGCCACGGCCTGCGCCTGCTGCTGGACAAGGACATTCCCGCCTGGGTCGGCCTGTGGGCCGAGGACGGCGTGATGGAGTTCCCCTTCGCGCCGCCGGGCCTGCCCCGGCGCCTGGAGGGCCGGGAGGCCGTCGCGGCCTACATGCGCGACTACCCCGACCACATCGACCTGCACGACTTCCCCGAGTTGCGGATCCATCGGACCACCGACGCCGCAACGATCGTGGTCGAGATGCGCGGCGTGGGCCGCGTCGTCCGCACCGGGGACCCCTTCGACATGTCCTACATCGCCGTCGTGACCGTGCGGGACGGGCGCTTCACCGCCTACCGCGACTACTGGAACCCGCTCGCCGTCCAGCAGCCCGGTCTCGACTTCACGGGGAGCAGCGCGGGATGAACGACACCAGCACCGTCCTGGTCACCGGCGCCACCGGCACCACCGGGAGCCGCACCGCCGCGCGGCTCGTCGCCGCCGGGCACCGCGTCAGGGCCGCCGGCCGCAGTGCCGCACCAGTGCCCGGCACGGAGCCGGTGCGCTTCGACTGGTTCGACCCCAGCACCTTCGACGGCGCCCTCGCCGGCACCGACCGCGTCTACCTCGTGCCACCCGTGGGGGACCCGGAACCGGCGACGGTCATGCTGCCGTTCCTCCGCCGGGCCCGGGCCGCCGGCGTGCGCCGCGCGGTGCTCCTCAGCTCCTCGGCGGTGCCCGCGGGGGGCCCGGCGGTGGGCGTGGTGCACCGGGCCCTGCCGGGCCTGTTCGACCAGTGGGCGGTGCTGCGGCCGTCCTGGTTCATGCAGAACTTCACCGGCGAGCACCTCCACGCGCGCGGCATCCGCGCGGACGGCACCATCCTGACCGCGGCCGGGAACGGGCGGGTCGGCTTCGTGGACGCCGACGACATCGCGGCCGCGGCCGTGCACGCGCTCACCGACGACCACGCGCCCGACACCGACCTGGTCCTGACCGGGCCCGAGGCGCTCAGCCACGACGACGTGGCCGCCGTCCTCACGGAGGTCACCGGCCGTTCGGTCGTCCACCGCCACCTGACGTACGACGAACAGCGCGCCCGACTCGCCGCGCTGGTGCCGGAGGAGTTCGCCGCGATGCTGGCCGGGATGGACCGGGCCATCGCGGAGGGCGCCGAGGACCGCACCACCGACACCGTCCGCCGCCTCACCGGTCGCCCCGCGCGGAGCTTCCGGCTGGTCGCCGAACGGGAGTTGACCGCCGCCCGCTGACCCGCACCACCCGCCCGCCCGGGTACGGCCGGGGCCGGCGGGGCGTCACTGCCAGGCGCGGTTGACCGCTTCGCGGGCCTGGCCCAGGTACTGCTGGTAGGTGCCGAGGTTCCAGGCCGCCCAGGAGGCCCAGCCCCGGCCGGTGCCGTCGTTGTCGATCCGGTAGGCCTTGCGGGCCGACCAACCCATGTCCTGCCAGTTCTCGGCGGTGACGATCTCGGGGTCGTGGTAGTGCACCTCGGGGTACCAGCGCTCGTTGATCTGCCAGGCCCCGAGGTCCTTGGTGCCCGGGTCGGGGTCGGTGGGCAGGTTGGTGTGGACGGCCAGGCGGTTGCAGCCGGACTCGGCCATGGCGATCGCGACGGCGTAGATCGCGTCGTCGTTGCGGCCCTCACCGGACCTGTCCTTCGCGAAGCCCGCCGCCTTCGCCTCCCGGGCGCAGGCGTCGATGCCGCTCTGGTCCCCGGCGGCGTGGGCGGTGAAGCCCGTCGAGCTGACGGTGAGCGCCAGGGCGACGGCCGAACCGGTCAGCAGTGCGCGAGTCTTGCGGAGCACGCGTGTTCTCCCTTCGACGGCGGCCCGGGATCGGGCCGGGTACGAGGAGGGACGCTAGGCGGCACCGGTAGACAAGCGATCAACGCGGAACGCCCGTACCGCAGGCCCCGTACGGCCGCCGCCCCGGCCACCGTGGCACCCCGTGGGCGCGCGGGAGCGGCCCGGATAGGGTGGAACGGCACGTCAGAGGGCCGGGAGCGGCCGGGAAGGGCCTGGGGCATGGGGAAGAAGAGCGAGCTGGACGACCTGCGGGCGCGGGTGGCCACGCTGGAGGCCGAGGTCGACCGGCTGCGGGGTGAGGCGGCGGCGGCCGGCCGGGCGCCGGCGGTGACCGCCGGGCAGCCCCAGTCGATGACCCGCATCGCGGACGCCGTCGGTGTGATGGTCTCCGGCGGCCGGGCGGATCAGCCGACCCGGGTCCTCCAGGCACGGACCGGCAGCCCGGAGCGCAGGACCGTAGCGGCCCCGCAGGCCCCGCAGGCCCCGGAGGCCCCGCAGGCCCCGGAGGCCCCGGAGGCCACCGAGCCTGCGGAGACCCGGAGCCTCCCGGTCCCCGCGCACGGCCAGTTCCTGGAGAGCCTGCTGTCGGGTCGTTAGGACAGTCGGCGGCACTCAGATGCCGAGCAGGCCCGCCAGCCTCCCGTGCTCCTCCGGGGTGAGCGGGCGCACCTGGCAGGTGCAGCCGCGCAGGTCGGAGGAGCCCATCTCGGCGTTCGAACCGGCGTCGGTGGTGAGGAGGTTGACGTTGGAGAGGCGCCAGGAGTCCGGGCCGTCGAGCTCGGGGTACCACCAGGAGGCGGAGACGCAGACGCTGTCGTCGCGCAGCCGGTCGGTGACCTTGACCCGGAAGTAGGCCGCCCGGTCGTGCCGGGTGACGGCGGCCCAGGCGCCGTCGGCGAGGCCCCGGTCGGCGGCGGCGCGCGGGGACAGCTCGGCCCGGGGGTGGGGCTCCTTCTCGCGGAGCTGGCCGACCTGGCGGAACTCCGAGTTGAAGTAGAAGGTCGAGTGGCGCGAGGTGAGGATCAGCGGGTGGTCCTCGTCCGGCTGCTCGCGGTCGGTCCACCCGGGCAGCGGGTCGTAGCCCATCATCCGCAGGCCGGGGTGGTGGAAGGTGAACTTGCCGGAGCGCGTCCTGAACCCCTCCTGTTCGTACTTGCGGTAGCGCAGGCCGGTGGCCCGGTACTGCTGGGCCTGGAGGGCCTTCCAGTCCATGCCGATCGGCGCGAGCCGTGCGTCCAGGGCGTCCTGGGCGCTGTCCCAGAACCCCTCCAGGCCCAGCCGGTGGGCGAGTTCGTTGAGGATGGCCTCGTCGGGCCTGCTCTCGCCGAGGGGGTCGACGACCCGGTTGCGGCTGGCCACGTAGTTGGCGTGCTCGACGATCTGGTCCCGCTCCGTCCAACTGGGCACCGGCAGCACGATGTCCGCGTAGCGCACCGTCGGCGTCAGGAAGAGGTCGGCGGCCACGATGAAGGGGACGGCGCGCAGGGCCGCCTCCACCTTCGCCGAGTCCGCGTAGCTGACCAGCAGGTTCGACCCGAAGATGAGCAGGCTGTTCACCGGGTACGGCTCGCCGGTGAGGCAGGCGTCGAAGACCGCCCCGGGGTGCGCCCAGCCGGACATGCCCAGGATGGAGTGCCCGGCGACGAGCCGGTCGCCGCCGGCGCCGTCCGGGAGCAGGTCGTAGCCGGGCATCGCGCGCCTGCCGATGATCCCCGGGGGTTCCCAGAGCACGTCGCCGCCGGGGACGTCGACGTTGCCGCACAGTCCGGAGAGCTGGACGAGCAGTCGCGCGGTGCCGAAGGAGTCCCGGCTCTGCTGCGCCCCGGTGCCCAGTTCGATGCCCGCGCTCGCCGCGGTGCCGTACGCCGTCGCGGCCCGGCGGATGAGGTCCGCCGGGACGCCGGTGATCCCGGCCGCCCGTTCCGGTGTCCACTCCCGGACGTGGGCGCGCAGTTCCTCGGCGCCGGTGGCGTACCGGGAGACGAACTCCCGGTCCTCCAGGCCCTGTTCGACGATCTCGTGGAGGAGTGCCAGGGCCAGGGCGGTGTCCGTCCCGGGCCGCAGTTGCAGGTGGAGTTCGGCGCGCCGGGCGACGGGGGTGCGGACCGGATCGACGACGATCAGTCTGGTCCCCCGGCTGACGGCGTCGAGCAGCCGGGTGCCGATGACGCCGTCCCCGTGCGTCGCGGGCTTGTTGCTCCCCCACAGCACGACGAGTTCCGGACCGCCCTCGTAGTCGACGAAGCTGAACGCGCCCATCGAGAGGATCCCGGCCATGACGCGCGGGTAGAAGCACACGTGGGCCGGCCCGATGACGTTCGGGGTGCCCAGCGCGTTCCCGAAGCGGAACAGCCACTCCTGGTAGTTGCGGTCGGTGCCCTGGGCGAGCACGATGCTGCGCGGCCCGGCGCCGGCGAGGTCGGCGCGGAGCCTGGCGGCGATGGTGTCGAGCGCCTCCTCCCAGTCGATCTCCTCGAACTCGCCGCTGCCCCGGCTGCCGACCCGCCGCAGCGGGCGGGTCAGCCGGTCGGGGTGGCGGGCGAGCGCGGGCGCCGCCCGGCCCTTCGCGCAGAGGAATCCGCGGTTGTTCGGATTCTCCGGGTCCCCGGCCACGGTGAACTCGTCACGGTTCCCGGGAATTAGCAGAACCCCGCACCCGCCGTGGCAGCTGCGGCAGATGGATCGGACGGCTTCGTTGGTCATTCGGTCGGCCCCCACGTCGAATTAGGGAGAAGCGACGGCGCCCGCTATCGCGAGATCTTGGAATTCACGATCTTGGAATGGTCGTGCACCCGTGGACCGCCGACGGTGTTTTCGACGGTGACCTGTCAAGTCGGGTCGGGCTGAATCAACGTCAACTGTACTGTCCGGAAGCCGACTTGGCAGTGGAGTTCACCGTCGTCGACCACCCTGCTTCCGGGCGTTATGCGGCTTTTCCACCGGATGTTCCACGGGCCGCACGCCCTTTTTGCCCACGTTTTCGAAGTCCTGCATGATCCTTGAAACAGGAATCTTGCGCCCCGTTCAAAGCTGGCCCTAGGATGCCGCCAGTAGGCACCATGCGAAGTCCTTTTTGGAGGGCGTCATGGCATCCTTATCCCCGAAGAATTCCCGGGTCGACTTCTTGCCGGGCGCCGTTCCCACGTCGGACAATCGGTCTGATTCGACTCTTCCCAAACGTTGGTACAACTTTCTCGGCGATCTTCCCGGACACCTGCCGGAAGTCCGCAACGAGGGCAATCCGAGCCCTGCCGAGATTGCCGCGAAGGTGCGCCCGAAGGCCATCCTGGAGCACGACCGGCCGGCCGCACCGTGGGTCCCGATCCCGCAGCCGGTGCAGGACTGGCTGCGGCACGTCGGCCGGCCCACCCCGCTGCACCGGGCCCGGCGCCTGGAGCAGCGGCTGGGCACCGGAGCGCGGATCTACCTCAAGCGCGAGGACGTACTGCCGACCGGCAGCTTCAAGCTCAACTCCGCCATCGCCCAGGCGTACTACGCCGCCGAGGAGGGGCGCCGGACCCTGGTCACCGAGACCGGGGCCGGCCAGTGGGGCATGAGCGTGGCGCTGGCGGCCGCCATGTTCGGCCTCGACGCGGAGGTCTTCATGGTGCGCTGCTCCCTGGAGCAGAAGCCCTACCGCCGGCACTACATGGAGCTCCTCGGCGCGAAGGTCCACCCCTCCCCCTCGCCGTTCACCCCGGTCGGACGCGAGCTGCTCGCCCGCGTCCCCGACCACCCGGGCAGCCTCGGCACCGCGATCAGCGACGCCATCCAGTACGCGCTCGGGAAGGAGTCGGCCGCCTACCTCTCCGGCAGCGGCACCCCGCACGTCTACCTGCACCAGACCCTGCTCGGGCTGGAGGTGCGGGCGCAGCTGGAGGAACTCGGCGAGGACCTCGGCGCCCCCGGGCGGGGCGACCACCTGGTCGCCTGCGCGGGCGGCGGCAGCAACCTCTGCGGCCTGATCGGGCCGTACCTGCGGGCCCGTACGGACGGCGCCGACCTGAGCTTCCTCGCGGCGGAGTCCACCGCGGCGCCGCGGCTCACCGCCGGGGTCTACCGGTACGGCCGCTCCGACGTGGCCGGCTTCACGCCCGAGGTGATGGGCTACTCGATGGGGATGGACTACATCCCCCCGGCCGTCCACGCCGCGGGCCTGCGCAACCACCACAGCTCCGCGATCGTCAGCCTGCTGCGGCACGAGGGCGTCCTGGACGCCGTCGCCTTCGGCGACCCCGAGTCCTTCGCCGCCGGGAGGCTGCTGCTGCAGACCGAGGGCATCCTGCTGGCGCCCGAGTCCAACCACGCGCTCGCCGCCGCCCTCGGTGTGGTGGCCGAGGCCGACGCGCGGCGGCAGCGGCCGGTCGTGGTGGTGCTCGCCAGCGGCTCGGGCCTGCTGGACCTGCAGAGCTACCACGACGTCGGCCGGCCGGCGTAGCACCCGCACCGGGGCGGCGCACGGGCGCGCCCCGCACCACTGGAACTCGTTGCTAGGGGGGGCAATGCGGTTGGCACTACAGGCGCGGCCCGGCGTGCACTGCGAGACGACGACGCTGGGGGCCATGCTGCGCCACGCCGGCGCCGACGTCTCGGAGCCGATGCTGTTCGGGCTCGGGCAGGGCATCGACTTCCAGTACTGGGAACCGCCGGCACCCGGGCTCACACCGATGCTCACCGGGCGCACCGGCGCCGGGGAGCTGGCGCGGAACGCCTGCGCCGCCCTCGGCGTGGAGCTGCGGGAGTCGCAGGAGGCGGACCAGGCCGCCGCCGAGCAGCGGGCCGCCGAGCTGCTGCGCGCCGGGTCCGTGGTCGGCGTGACGGTGGACATCTACTACCTCGACTACTTCACCTCCAAGAGCCACTTCGCCGCCCACTGCATCGCGCTGTACGGCCTCGACGACACCACGGCCTATGTCATCGACACCGAACAGCAGGGCGGGGCGAGGGAGTTGAGCGTCGAGTCGCTCCGGCTGGCGCGCGGCTCGACGGAGGGGTTCATGCCCTCGCCGAACCGGCAGCTGCACCTCGGCCCGCTGCCGGAGCGGCTGACCGCCAACCCGGAGCCGCTGCTGCTCGACCGGGCGTGGGGCGCGATGCGCGCGGCCGCGCGGACGGTGCTCGACGACCGGGGGCCCCGGTTCGGGATCGCCGGGCTGCGCCGGGCGGCGGCGGAGATCCCCGGCTGGCGGGACGCGCTGGCGTCCGACGTCGAGCTGGTGCCGGCCACCGGGCGGTTCTGGCGCTACGCCGGGACCGGCGGCACCAACTTCCGGGGCCTCTACCTGGACTTCCTCCGCGAGGTGCGGAGCCGCTCCGGGGAGGTCCGGCTCGACCCGGTGATCGGGGCCTTCGAGCAGCTCCGGCAGGACTGGGACGAGGTGATCGAGCTGCTGCTCGGCTACGGCGACGCCGGCAACGGCGCGGCGGGCGGACCGGAGCAACGGCAGCAGCAGCTGAACACGGTCGGGGCCCGGCTGGCCGCGATCGCCGACGCCGAGCAGGCCGCCTTCGGCCGGCTGCTCGACGTCACCACCGACATCGCGGGCTGAACGGCCCCGGGGGATCGCAGAAAGCGGGTCGACCATGGCTGGTGCGCGGGGCAGGGCCGCCGATCGCGTCCACGAGACCGAGGACGGTCTGCAGGGCGACGAGATCGCGGTGAAGTACGACGAGATGCAGCGTCACATCCGGGACCACGGCTGGCTCCAGGAGAAGGTGGACGACGTCCTCGGGGCCGGCATCCGCTCCGGGTCGGTGCTCGAACTCGGTTGCGGCCCAGGATACTTGGGGCTGGAATGGATGAAACAAACGGAAAGTCCGGGTAAACTCACCGGGGTCGACATCTCCGAGGCGATGCTCCGGCGGGCGCGTGCCAACGCCGCCGGTTACGGCCTCGCGGAGCGCTGCACCTACGACTGCGCGGACGTCCTGACCCTGCCCTACCGGGACGACTCCTTCGACCACGTGTTCAGTTCCGCCTCCCTCCACGAGTGGGCGGACCCGGTCCGCGCGCTGTCCGAGCTCCACCGGGTGCTGCGGCCCGGCGGCCACTACTGCGTTACCGACCTGCGCCGGGACGTCGACCGCGTCACCTTCCAGTTCATGAAGGCCAACATCGCGGCGGACATGCGGCCCGGGTTCCGTTCCTCGATCAACTCCTCGTACGTCAGGAGCGAGGTCGAGCAGCTGCTCCGGCAGGCCGGCCTCGTGGCCGAGGTGAAGGAAGTGCTGTTGGGGCTGGTCATCACCGGCAGGAAGGAAGCGTCGTGAACGCACTCGCAGGGAGCACGCCGAGACTCTCCACCACCTACGACGGACGCTTTCCCGGGCCCGCGGACTTCGACGCGGTCTGGGAGGCCGTCCTCGACGCCTCCGGCAGCTGGCAGGACGTCGACTGCGCCGAGCACCTGCGCGGCTGGTGCGGCCCCGGGACGGACCGCCTGGTCACCGGGCTGGCCGACGGACTCGCCCGGGTCAACCACATCGGGATCTACCTCGGCGACTACGAGCGCGACGACGCCGTCCTGGACTGGCACGCCCACCTGGTCGGACTCCGCGCGGCCGGGCGGATCGCCGAGGTCGAGACCGGCCCCTCGTACATCTCGCCGCGCCAGTACGGCACCCAGGGGTGGTGGAACTCCGTCGTGCTGCCCGACGGCCGCGCCATCGAGACCTTCGCCTGCAAGCACTACGGCAGCTGGCGGGAGCGCAGCACCGAGGAGCGCCGACTGCTGATGTCCCACCTCGCCGTCGAGGTCCGCGCCGAGGCCGACGTCCGGCGGACCCTCGACACCCTGGCGCGGGACGCGGCGCACCTGGAGGTGATCGCCTTCACCGAGGCCGACGAACTCGGCCACACCTACGGCCATCTGCGCAACAACGCCGACGGGACGGTGCTGGAAATCGTCCACCAGGCCCCGCGCGAGGGGAGAACCGCCTGATGGGGACCACCGCTCCCGCCCCCTACTCGGGCGACCACTGCGAGTCGACGGCCCTGGTCAACATGCTCCGCACCAAGGGCATCGAGCTCAGCGAGCCGCTGGTCTTCGGCCTGGGGCAGGGCCTCTCCTTCCTCTACTGGCACTCGAAGCAGATGCCCGGTCCCTTCCTCGGCGGCCGGGTCAAGCCCGACCACCTGATCCGCAACGCCGTCCGGGCGCTGGGCCTGGAACTCCACGAGCAGGAGACCACCTCCCGGGAGCGCGCGGAGGCCGGCCTGCTGGCCGCCCTCGACGCGGGCGAGGTGGTGGGGTTGAAGCTCGACCGCTTCCACCTCGACTACGCCGAGGAGAGCCACCACTTCGCCGCGCACTACGTGACCTGCGTCGGCTACGACGGGGACGCCTTCCTGCTCGCGGAGACGGCGCCGCTCGGCGTCCGGCGCACCTCCCGGCAGAGCCTGCGCGAGGCCCGCGCCGCCAAGGGGCCGATGAGCTCCCGCAACCTGGCCTTCCGCCTCGGCGCGGGCGACTTCGACCCGGCCGGGCTGCCGGAGGGCTGCCGCGGCGCGGTCCTGGCCACCGCCCGGGACTTCCTCGCCCCGCCGATCACCAACCTCGGCTTCAAGGGGATCGCCAAGACCGGCTCGCTGATGCGCAGGTGGTCCGAGCAGCTGGACGACCCGGTCGCGGCGGTGCGCCGGATCGGCGTCAGCATGGAGGACGGCGGCACCGGCGGCGGCTTCTTCCGGGCGCTCTGGGCCCGCTTCCTGGACGAGGCACACGGCCTGACCGGCATCGAGGCCTACCGCCTCGCCGCGGCCGACTACCGCCGGACGGCCGACCGCTGGACGGAGGTCGCCACCCTGCTGCGGAAGGCCGACGAGGCCTCCCTGCGGGGCTCGCTGGAGGAGGCGGCCGCGATCGTCGGCGAACTCGCCGGGCAGGAGCGCGCGGCCATGACCGCCCTGGAGGAGGCGTCCCGATGACGACCGCCACCACCACCGCCGGGCACGCGTCGACGGGCCGGCTGCGCGACCGGGTCGCCGCCCGCATCGCCATCGCCCGGCGGGTCGCCGAGGTGAGCGCGCTGGACCGGCCGGGGCTCGACGACTGGGCCCGGCAGGCCCTCGCCCGCGCCGTGCGGCACGCGTGCGCCAACTCGCCCTTCTACGCCGCCCACGTGCCCGGGGAGGTCGCCGAGGCCGCCGCGGCGGGCCGGCCCGGGGCGTTCCGGCGCCTGCCCTTCACCACCCGCGAGCACCTCAAGGCCGGGTACCCGCTCGGGCTGCTGGCGGTACCGAAGCGGGAGGTCATCCGCTTCGACGAGAGCTCCGGGACCGGCGACGGCCGCTCGATCGGCGCGTTCTTCACCGTCGAGGACTGGCTGGAGAACAACCTGACCGTCGCGGGCCTGCTCGCCGCGGTGGTCGACGCACGGGACGTGGTGGCCGTCGCCGTCCCGTACGAGCTGGCCGGCGTGGGCCAGGACCTGGACCGGGCGTTCGAGATCCTGGGCTGCACGATCGTCCCGCTCGGCGCGGCCTCCCCCGGCTGCCCGCCCGAACGGATGGTCCGGGCGCTGCGCAACGCGGGCGCCACCACCCTGGTGTGCTCCGGGACGAGGGCGCTGTTCCTGGGCGAGACCGCCCGGCGGGCCGGCCTCGACCCCCGCCGGGACCTCGCCGTCACCCGGATCCTGATGGCGGGCGAGGGGTCGTCCCCGGCCAAGAAGCAGCGACTGCACGACCTCTGGGGCGCGACCGCCTACTCGATGTTCGGCATGACCGAGACCAACACCCTGGCGATGTTCTGCGCGCTCGGCGACCTGCACCTGGTGGAGACCCGGAGCTACTTCGAGGTCGTCGACCCGGCGTCGGGCGCACCGCTGCCGGACGGCTCCGTCGGCGAGCTCGCGGTGACCACCCTGGCGAGCCGGGCCATGCCGCTGCTGCGCTACCGGACCGGCGACACCTGCCTGATCGAGGCGGCGCCCTGCGCCTGCGGCTCCCCGCTGCGGCGGCTGCGGCACCGGGGTCGGATGGGCGACCGGATCCGGGTCGGCACCCGCTGGACCTCCCAGCTGGAGGTCGAGGACATCGTCCTCGGGGCGATGACCGCCGCCCCCTACTACTTCGCCTTCGACGTCGACGGCGACGCACTGGAGATCGCCCTGCCGCCGTCCTCCGGCGACGACGCCACCCGCGCCCTGATCGCCGACCGCGCCCGGGAGCGGCTGGGCGCCCCGACCCGCTTCCGCGCCCTGGACGTCGCCCGCTTCGAGCAGGCGCTGCGGACCTCGGCGAAGCCGACCATGCGGAACTTCACCGCGCCGCACGGCCGGCCCGGGGGCGAGGGGGGCGGCGGGACGTGACCGAGCTGCCGCTGCCGACCGGGCTGCCGCTGGACGGGAGGTTCACCATCGACGAGACCTGCATCGACTGCCGGCTCTGCCAGGACCTCGCGCCCGAGAACTTCGAGGGCGACCTCGACAACGACGTGCACTACGTCAGCAAACAGCCGGAGACGGACCGCGAACTCGACTGCGTGCTGGACGCCGTGGACTCCTGTCCGACCGACTCCATTCGATACGTGGCGACGACCACCGGGGGATGATGTGAATGTCAAGGCCGGATCCGCAGGGCTCCCCCGTGGCAGAGGCTGAACCCGCCAGGGGCGGTCCGAGGACGACCGCGCTCGGCCCGGTGGCCGAGAGCTACGACCAGCTCCACCGCATCGACCTGCTGGCCCGGGCCAGGGCCGGCGGCGGGGTGGCGCCCGCCTCGTACGAGTCGCTGGTGCGCGCCGTCTTCCAGGCCGCCGAGGTGTCCCTGCGCAACCTGAGCCGGCTCGCCGAGCGCACCCGGGCCGGCACGCTGGCGGGCGAGCTCGGCGACACCGCGCGGTTCAGCCGCTGGAGCATCGGCTTCCACCGGCTGCTGCGCCACCTCGGCACCGCGCTGTTCGACGCCCGCAGCGTCTTCGGGCAGGGCGACCTCGCCGGGACCTCCGAGATCGGCCTCGCCGAGTCCGCCGGGTACCGGGCGTACGTCGAGGCGGTGCGGGACCTGGAGCAGGCCGTACGGACGGCCCTGCTGGAGCGCGACCAGAAGGCGGTCCGCTCGACCATCGCCACCCGGAGCATCGACGACCCGCTGTACTCCTTCCTGCACGACCTGCGCACCGGCAGCCACGACGCGACGAAGTGGGAGAGCGACCTCTCCGGCGTGCGGGTGCGCAAGCCCGTCGGACAGACCCTGGACGAGTTCACCCGGGCCGCCCTGCTCGCCGAGGCCGTGGCCGCCACCGAACTCCACGGCGCCACCCTGCACGGCGAGTTCGTCGCCCTCCACCAGATCCCGGAGCTGCTCTGCGCCGAGGCCAACGACCACCTGGAGGCCGCCGTCCGGGCGCTGCGCGCCGCCGACCTGAGCCGCGCCGTGGAGCACCTCGCGGCCTGCCGGGCACTGCTGGTGCCGGTCGTCGAGGCGCAGCGGGTGATGGCCGAACTGCTGGCCACCGGCGAGTACCACGGCTTCCGGGAGAACCTCGGTCCGGCCAGCGGCACCCACTCGCTGGCGATCAAGCAGCACATGTTCCGGGACCTCTTCAAGTGCTTCTGGGGGGACCTGGAGAGCTGGCTGCTCTCCTTCCACCAGGGCTCGCTGAGCGACGCCGTCCGGTCGGTCGACGAGGGGCGGCACAAGGATCCGGAGCTGTGGCTGCGGCACTCCGTGATCGACCACGCCTTCCGGCTGCACTTCGTCCACCAGCAGTGGCGGCACGAGCACCTGCACATGCCGCGGAACTGCCTGGGCAGCGGCGGCACCAAGTCGATGATCGGGATCCCGGACGGGCCGCAGGCGGTCTACAAGATGCGGGACGCGGCGAACGCCCAGCGGTCGCTGGTGGCGATCCACGCGGCGCGCGGCGTGCGGCTGTCGAACTCCGTCCCGGACTCCCCGCTCAACCGGCTGGTGGCCGGCCCGGCCTCGGTCGACGCCGAGCTGATGCGACTGGTGGGCGAGGCCACCCGGGAGTACTTCCCGGACGTCCAGGAGCAGAGCTACAAGCCGTTCCATTCCGGCGCGGCCGAGCGCAAGCCGTAGGAGAGAGGGCAGTGACGACTACTCAGTCCGCGGCAGCCGACGGGGCCGCGTCCACCCCAGGGGTCGAGCTCCTGCCCGGGTCCCCCGGCGGGGCCTGGCGGGGGCAGGACTTCATCCGCAGCATCGACGACGGTCGCGAGGTCTGGTCCGACGGCCGGCGGGTCGACGTGGTCGGGGATCCGAGGTTCCGGCCGATGCTGGACTCGCTCGCCGCGCTGTACGACCTCCAGCACGCGCCGGAGCACTCCGCGGAGATGCTCTGGCGGTCGGACCTCTCGGGGCGGCCGGTCAGCCTGTCCTACCTGGCGCCGAGGACCCGGGAGGAGCTCGACCGGAAGTGGCGCAACTCGCGCCGGTGGGCCGAGGCCTCCCACGGGCAGTTGTCCCGGCTGCCGGACTTCATGGCGAACGTGGTGGTGGGCCTCTACCACTTCCGTTCCCAACTCGCCCAGGTGGACCCGGAGTTCGGCCGTAATGCCGAGCGCTACTACCACTGGTGCCGGGAGAACGACATCGCGCTCACCCACGGCCTGGGGGACCCGCAGATCGACCGCTCGTCGACCCCGAGGGAGCGCCCGGAGATCGGGCTGCGGGTGGTCAAGCGCGACGCGGACGGCATCGTGGTGCGCGGCGCCAAGCAGATCGCCACCCTGGCCCCGTACGCCCACGAGGTACTGATCTACCTCTCCCCCGCCAACTACCTGCGTGAGGACCCGAGTTACGTCTGCTGGTTCGGCATCCCGCTGGCCACCCCGGGGCTGCGGATCCTGTGTCGCAGGTCGTACGCCGAGGGCTCCGGCGGCCTCGCCGCCCGGCTGGACGAGCAGGACGCCATGCTGGTGTTCGACGACGTGTTCGTCCCCCGGTCGCGGGTGTTCCTGCTCGACGACGCCGGTGTGGCGGCCCGCGGGTTCCACGAGCTCAACCGGTGGTCGCTCTACACCGGCCAACTGCGGTTCCACCAGCGGCTGCGGACCCTGCTCGGCACCGCCTCGCTGCTGGCGCGCTCGATCGGCGTCGACCGCTTCCGCGAAGTGGGCGCCATGCTGGGCGAGTTGACCTCCTACGTCGAGCTGGTGCGACTGGGACTGGCCGCCGTGGACGCCGAGAGCGCGGTCACCTCCTCCGGCCTGCTCGCCCCCGGCTCCACGGCCGCGCTCGACGCCGTCGCGGGGGACTTCTCCACCCGGGCGTCGGCGATCGTGCGGCAGATCGGCGCCTCGGGACTGATCATGCAGCCCTTCGAGGGCGATCTGGCGGCCCCCGAACTGCGCGGCGCGCTGGACACGTACATGGGCGGGCGGGACATCGGCCCGGACGAGAAGTCCCGGATCTTCCGGCTCGCCGCCGACCTGGTCATCGACCGCTTCGGCACCCGCCAGGAGCTCTACGAGTCCTGGAACCGCGGCGACCCGGCCCGGGTCCGCGCGGTGCTCCACTCCACCTACCCGGACCTCGCGGCCTGCGAGGGCCAGGTCCGCGACCTGATCGAACGGGGGCGGCAGTGAGTCCTGACAGCATCGTCCTTGAGGGCGTCACGACCCACAACCTCAAGTCGGTCGACGTCCGCCTCCCCAAGGGGAAGCTCATCGTCGCCGCCGGCGTCTCGGGGTCGGGCAAGTCCTCGCTCATCATGGACACCCTCTTCGAGCACTCGAAGTCGCTCTACCTGGGCGCCCTGTCGAGCAAGTCCCTGGACCTGGGGGACGGTGACTACCAGTTCGACCGGATCGCCGGGACCCAGCCGCCGGTGGCGCTGCGCCAGCGCGACGGCGGCCACTCCAACCCGCGCTCGACGGTCGGGACGCTGACCGGCCTGGACGGGCTGTACCGGCTGCTGTTCGGCGCCGGCTCCAGGCCCGTCTGCCCGGTCTGCTTCGGCCCGACCGGCCCGGACCTGCGCTGCGGGACCTGCGGCTGCTTCGCCGAACCGCACTCCGCGAAGCACTTCAGCGCCAACCGGCGCGAAGGAAAGTGCCTGCGCTGCGACGGGGTCGGCGAGCTGATCGGGTTCTCGCTGGAGCGGATCGTCCCCGACCCCTCGAAGACGCTCACCGAGATCTGGGACGGCGCCGACCCGGGGACCTTCGCGATCCCCAATGTGCGCAAGGCCTTCGAGACGATGGCCGCGGACATCGGCCTGGACCTCGACACGCCCTTCGCCGAGCTCAAGCCGGAGCAGGTCGAGCGGGTGCTGCACGGCTCGGACACCGTCTACACCATCAAGATCCGCAAGGTCACCAACGACGTCCGCTTCGAGGGCATCCTCGGCTTCGCCGAGCGCGCCTACAAGAACGCCTCGACCGCGGCCCGGCGGGGCGCCTTCTCCAACTACCTGGCGAAGGAGACCTGTCCCGACTGCGGCGGCGGGCGGCTGCGGCCCGAGTCGCTCCGGGCGACCGTGGCCGGCCACACCTTCCACGCCTTCCAGAGCGACGAACTCGGCGACTCCGTCGTCCGGTTGCGCGAGGCGCTGGCCTCCGGCGCCCTGCCCCCGCAGGTCCGCGAACTCGCCGCGTCGATCATCCGGCAGAGCGAGAACATCGAGGAGGTCGGCCTGGGCCACCTCCAGCTGCGGCGGCCGGTGCCCACCCTCTCCGGCGGCGAGCTCCAGCGGCTGCTGCTCGCCCAGCACCTCGCCAGCGACCTCACCGGCGTCATGTACGTCCTGGACGAGCCGACCGCCGGACTGCACGAGAGCGAGACCGGCCGGATCATCGCCTCGCTGCGCCGGCTGCGGGACCTCGGGAACACCGTCATCGTCATCGAGCACGACGAATCGGTGATCCGGGCCGCGGACTGGATCGTCGAACTCGGCCCGGGCGCCGGTTCCCGGGGCGGGCAGGTCGTGGTCGAGGGCCCCTTCACGGAGGTGCTCCGCACCGAGGGCTCGCCGACGGCCGCCGCGCTGCTGTCGGACCCGCCCACCCGGCGCCGGGTCGACACCGCCGGCACCCCGTGGCTGGAGGTGCGCGACATCTCCCGCAACAACGTCCGCAACCAGGCCGTCCGACTGCCGCTCACCGCGCTGACCTGCGTCTCCGGGGTGTCCGGCGCTGGGAAGAGCTCGCTGGTCGCGGGCCTGCACGACAGCGTCGCCCGGGCCGTCGCCCGGGGCGCGGACGGCGCCGTGGTCACCGGGGCCGGCGCCCTGACCGACGTCATCCACGTCGAGCAGCGGGCCATCGGACGCTCCAGCCGGAGCACCCTCGCCACCTACATCGGCATCGGCGACCACCTCCGGGACGCCTTCGCCGCCAGCCCGGACGCGGTCGAACTCGGCCTCGGACGGGCGGAGTTCAGCACCAACGTGGCCGGCGGCCGGTGCGAGGCCTGCAAGGGCCTGGGGCTCGCCGAGATCGACCTGACCCTCTTCAAGAGCGAGTCCGTGGTCTGCCCCGAGTGCGACGGCCGGAAGTTCCAGGAGCACGTCCTCGCCGTCCGGCTCAACGGCGCCACCATCCACGACGTCCTCGCCATGACCGTCGAGGACGCCGTCGGCTGGTTCGACCCCCAGGCCCACGCCAAGATCGTCCGGGCCCTCACCGTCCTCGCCGAGTTCGGGCTCGGCTACCTCCAGCTGGGGTGCGCGACGACCGTGCTCTCCGGCGGCGAGGCCCAGCGGCTGAACCTCGCCGGCGAGCTGCTCAAGCAGCGCCGCAGCGGCACCCTCTTCATCTTCGACGAACCGACCCGCGGCCTGCACCCCGCGGACATCCGGCACCTGCTGGCCCTGTTCGACCGGCTCATCTCCACCGGCAACACCGTCATCGCGATCGAGCACAACCTGCGCGTGCTGGCGATCTCCGACTGGGTGGTCGACCTCGGACCGGGCTCCGGCGCCGAGGGCGGGCAGGTCATCCACTGCGGGCCCCCGGAGGCGCTCGCCGAACACCCGGACAGCGTCACCGGCCGCCACCTGCGCGGGCGTTCCGAGCCGACCGCGCCCGTCCCGGTGGAGCCCGGCGGCCCCCGGGACCTCGCCGCCCTCGCCGAGCTGCTGCCGCGGTCCGTCGCGGTGGTCGCCGGCACCCGCCACCACCCCGGGCAGGACGGCCCGACCCCGTACGGACTCGCGATCGGCTCGCTGACCGTCGTCTCCGGCGAACTCGCCCTGCTCGGCTTCGTGGTGGCGTCCGGGAGTTCGAGCTGGTCCGCGCTCGCGGACGGGCGGCCGTTCTGCCTCAACGTGCTCGCCGACGACCAGCGCGAGCTGGGCACCAGGTTCTCCCGGACCAGGCCGGACCTCCGCTTCACCGCGCTGCCGTGGGCCCCGACGTCCAGCGGCAGCCCGCACCTCGCGGGCGCCTACGCCGTCCTCGAATGCCGGCTGGAGGGCACCTACCGGATGGGCGACCACGACCTCGTGCTGGCCAAGTGCCTCGGCGTCGACGTCAACCCCGCGGCCGGGTGCGCGCCGCTGCTGCGCACGGACCGGCCCGGCGGCGCGCTCCAGGACTACGGGTGGCGGACGCCGGACGACCAGGGCACGGGGGTGTGACCGTGGCGACGACCGCTTCCGGGATCTACGAGCACTTCCTCGGCCTGCTCGGGCCGGGCGACGGCGGAGCGCACCGACCCGGCCCGCGCGCCGGGGCCGACACCTGGCGCGGTTCGGCCCGCGCCCGCTACGGCGAGTGGTCCGACGCCGCCGGGCACACCCACCCGGCCTTCCTGACCCGGGACGAGTGGGTCCGCAACCAGATCGACCTGGCCCGCTGCCTCGACGGCCTGCTGACCGAGGACGACGTGGTCATCGTCGCCGTCCCGTACGAGCTGTCCTTCGTCGGCGCCGAGGTCGAGCGCGCGATCGAGCTGGTCGGCGCGGCCGTGATCGGGGTCGGCACGAGCGACACCATCTGCCCGCTGCCGCGGGTCCTCGACCTGATGGGGCAGTACGGGGCGACGGTGCTGGTCTGCTCGGCGACCGTGGCGGCCAGGCTGGCCGCGCTGGCCGTCGCGCGCGGGCAGCGGCCGGCGGACTCCGCGGTCCGCCTGGTCGTCACCACCGGCGAGGCCAGCTCGGCCGAGCGCCGCGAGCGGGTGGCGGCCCTGTGGGGCGCCGACGCGTCCGAGCTCTACGGGACCGCCTCGACGCCCACGGTCGCCGTCCCCTGTGCGGCCGGCGCGCTGCACCTGTGCGACCACCGGCTGCGGGCGGCGGTCCGGACCCCCGGAGCCGACGGCCCGGCGGCGTTCCGCGGTGAGCTGCTGCTGGCCTTCGGGACGGCGGACACCCCCGACACCCCCGACACCCCGGACGCCCCGAACGGCGCGAACGGCGCGAACGGCGCGGCGGAACCGACCGGGCAGTTCGTGGAACTGGGCCCGGCCGACGGCGGCTGCGGTTGCGGCGCCCGGAGCCCGGTGCTCGCCCCGCTCGGCCGGGTGGCCGAACTGGTCGGCTCGGCGTCCGGCCCGGTCTCGGCGGTCGACGTGGAGCGGATCGTCTTCGGCTTCCCCGAGTTCGCCCCGTACTTCGCGGCCGAGCTCCGGCCCGGCGGCTTCACGGTGACCTGCGCGGTTCCGGACGGCGCCGCGGCCGCCGCCGACGAGGTGCTGCGGCAGGCGGTGGAGGCCGAGGTCCGTCGCGGCCTCGGCATCGACGTCGACGTCCGGATCGTCGAGGCGAAGGACTGGGAGGCCGTGACGTCATGACCCGCCTCCGGTGGTGGGACCGGCGCGAGCCCGAGGTACCGATGGCGCCCTTGAGGAGGCGACGCACATGAAGGTAGCGGTGGTACAGACCCTCTGGGTCGAGGATCCCGCGGAAGGTCTGCAGAACGCGTTCCGGGCGGTCGAGGAGGTCTGCGCCGGCGGTGACGTCGACGTCGTCTGCTTCCCGGAGTTCTTCCTCGGCCCCCCGTGGTACATGCCGGGGCAGGACCACCTGAGGGGGCGCACCGACACCCCGATCCCCGGCCGGATCGTGGACGGCTTCCGGGAGCTCGCCCGCGGGCTGCGCACCAACGTGCTGCTGGGCTCGATCGTCGAGGACCTCCGGGACGGCATGTACCGGAACACCTCGCTGTTCATCGACCGGCAGGGCGTCGTCGCGGACAGCGCGATCAAGGCGCACGCGTTCGGCAACGAGATGGTCGTCTGCCGCCAGGCCGAGTCGCTGGGCGTGATGACCACCGAGTTCGGGCTGGTCGGGGTGGCCGTCTGCTCGGACTTCTGGATCCCGGAGGTCATCCGGCTGCTCGCCGTGGCGGGCGCGCGGACGATCTTCGTGCCGGGCGGGACGCTGCTGCAGAACCAGTCGCTGATGGTGAACGCGCTGAGCTCGGCGGCCTACCTCAACGACGTGAACATCGTCTACGCCAGCTCGGTGGGCGTGGTCCGGGGCAAGCGCGGCGACCGCCTGGTGGAGGTCCGCTTCGCCGGCACCAGCCTGGTCACCGGGCCGGAGGGCGTCATCGCCCAGGCCGGGACGGACGAGCCGGAGGTGCTGGTGGTCGACCTCGACCCGGACGGCGCCGACCCCGGCGACGCGGGCTCCCCGCCCGGCGACGGCCGGCGCTGGATCGGGATGCGGCGGCCGCAGGCGTACGGGGCGCTGCTGGGCGACTACGTGGGCGCCCGGCGGGACCTGGCCGCCGAACTGCGGACGGCCATCGCCCCGACCGGCGGGGCGGACGGCCGGGACCGGGGCGCCGGTCCGACGGATTCGGGCGAGAGGACTGGTTCGTGACCATCATCGTCGCGCAACACGCGCGCCGGGCGGACGAGGCGGCGACGGTCGAGGCCGTGCTCGCCGACCTGGAGCGCCGGGTGACGCCGGAGGCGTCGTTCGTCGTGCTCCCGGAGAACGCCTTCGCCGTCGGTGACGGCGTCCGCGCACTCCCCTCCCGGCTGCGGGACCAGGCCCTCGAACGCCTGGCGGAGCTGGCCCGGACCCGCCGCGCCCACGTGCTCACCGGCTCGTGGGCGGAGCCCGCGGCCGGCGGCGGCCTGGAGCAGGTGGCCCGGCTGGGGGGCGGGGCGCGGGGCGGCGCGCCCGCGGCGGGCGGGGGCGGGGCGCGGGGGCCCGGGCGGGTCCACCCAGACGGCGGGGTCGGGGTCGAGCTGCGGCGGGCGGTCCTCGCCGACGGCAGCACCGGCACCGGCGACGACTTCCCGGTCGTGGACACCGAGTCCGGCCGGGTCGGGGTGCTGCTGGGGCCGGACTTCTGGCTCGTGGAGCCGCCGCGGATCCAGTGCCTGAACGGCGCGGAGCTGCTCCTGGTGGCCGGTTCGCTGGACGGCCGCAACCGGGCCGCCCAGGCGGCGGCGGTCTGGGGCATCGCCACCCTCAACACCGTGGCGGTCGCCTTCGCGAGCGCGCTGGGCGCCCGCTCGGCCGGCTCCAGCGCGATCGCGATGCCCGAGCGGTTCCTGGCCCGGGCGGGGGCCGAGGAGTGCCTGCTGGAGGCCGGGTGCGAGGTCGAGCACATCCGCTACCTGCGCGAGCCCGACCTCCGCTTCCAGCAGACGCTCTGGTTCGGGCTCTGGGCCCGCCGCCCGCAGCTGTACGCGGCGCTGACGGACGGCCCCGCCCCGGGCACCGGCGCGGACCACCGTGAGCGGGTGAGCTGACGTGGAGCACGTCGGCCTGTCGGCCTCCGAGGTGAGGCGCCGGATCGCAGCGGAGCTGGAGGACGACGTCCCCTGGAACCGGGTGCTGAACTCGATCTGTACCGAACCCCACCCCCTGGCCGTGGAGATGGCGGCCGCCGCCGCCCGCACCAACCTCGGGGACGTCCGGATCTTCCGCGGGACGAAGCGGATCGAGCGGGAGGTGGTACGGATCCTGCTGTCGTTCCTCGGGGGGCCCACCGGTTCGGGGACGCTGGTGTCGGGCGGGACGGAGGCCAACCTGCTCTCGATGGCCGCCGCCCGCGAGTCCGCCCGGGCGGACGGGCGGCTCACCGACCGGCCGGAGGTGATCGTCAGCAGCACGGTGCACTTCTCCTTCGCCAAGATCTTCGCGATCCTGGGCCTGACGCCGGTCGTGGTGCCCGTCGACGACTCGCTGCGGCTGCCCGCCGAGGAGGTGCTGCGGCAGGTCACCGAGCACACCGTCGCCGTGGTGGCGACCGCGGGCAGCAGCGAGTTCGGGGTGGTCGACGACGTCGAGGCGATCGCGTCCCGGCTGGCCGGCCTGGGGCCGCACCTGCACGTGGACGCGGCCACCGGGGGGTTCATCATCCCCTTCGCCCGCGAACTCGGCCGGGAGCTGCCCCGGTTCGACTTCTCGGTGGACGGCGTGGACTCGATCACCATCGACCCCCACAAGTACGGGCTGGCGCCCGTCCCGGCGGGGGTGATCCTGTTCCGGGAGCCCGAAGGCGCGCAGCGGTTCGCCTTCGACTCCTTCTTCAAGGACACCCCGACCCACCACACCCTGCTGGGGACCAGGCCCGGCAGCGCGGCCGTCGCCACCTACGCCGTGCTGGAACACCTGGGCCGCTCGGGCTTCCTGGCGGTCACCCGGCACAACTACGAGGTGACCGACCACCTGGTGGCCCGGCTCCGGGAGGCCGGCCACGAGCTGTTCGTCGAACCGCAGCTCAACATCGTGGTGGTGCGGATGCCGCACGCCGCGCGGATCTCGGAGCGGCTCGAAGAGCTCGGGTGGATCGCCTCGACCTCGACCCGCTTCGTGGAGACCCTGCGGCTGGTGGTCGCCCGGCACGTGACGACGGAGATGGTGGACGCGTTCCTGCCCGTGCTCGAACGGGCCCGGCGGGATGTGGCGGCGGAGGTGGCGTACCCGTGAGCTTCCTGCGCACGCGCAACACCCGGGTCGCCGCGCTCCAGATGCGGATCACCCCCGGCGAGCCGGACGAGAACCTCAAGTGCGCCGCCGGACTTCTGTCCACCGCGGCCCAGCGCAAGGCCGAACTCGCCTGCCTGCCGGCGAACTTCGCGACCGGCCTGAACTTCCCGACACTGCGCCGGGACGCCACGCCGGCCGACGGGCCGGTGGTGGAGTTCCTGGTGGACCAGGCGCGCGGCCTGGGCCTCCACATCGCCGCCGGGGTGCTGCTGGCCGAGGGCCGGGAGGTCTACGACGCGGCCGTGCTGGTGGGCCCCTCGGGCGAGGTGCTGAGCTGGTACCGGCGGCCGTGCGTGTGGGCCGGGGAGGCCGACCACATCACCCCGGGGGCGCCCGGCGAGGTCGTCGACACCCCGGTCGGCCGGATCGGGCTGCTGGTCGGCTACGACCTCCGGTTCCCGGAGGCGAGCCGGCAGTACCTGCTCCAGGAGGTCGACGTCATCGTCTGCGTGGCCACCCTGTTCGCGCCGTTCTCGCACCAGGTGCGGTCGATCTGCCGGGCCCGCGCCGCCGACGCCGAGTGCGCCCTGGTGCTGGCCAGCGGTGCGGGCGAGAACCGCTTCGCGATGATGCCGTACCTGGGGCGCAGCATGATCGTCAACGGGCTGGTGCAGGACGCCGCGCAGCCCCCGGACGCGGACGTGCTGGCCGAGGTGGAGCGGGGCGCCAGGGAGGCCGTCATCGAGGCGGACATCCCGTTGCGGACGCAGCGCAAGGTCCGCGAGCGGCTGCCGTTCCACGACGACCTGCGGTCCACCTGGACCACCGGGTACGGGGGGCGGTCCTGATGGCGGGGGTGCAGGCGGCCCGGCCGCGGCGGCCGAACTGGTTCACCGACGTCCTCGGGCTGGTGGTGATCGACCTGCGGCAGTTCTTCGACAACCGCCTGTTCGCGGTGTCGACCTTCCTGACCTCGGTGTCCATGGTGCTGGCCTTCGGCGCGGCCACCCAGCAGATGGGGAGCCCCTCGGTGGGGGCCGCCAACTACTTCGGCTTCGTCTTCCCCGGGATCCTCGCGGCCGGCATCATGTTCAGCTGCACCTACACCGTCGGCTACACGATCATCATCGACCGCAACCGGCGGACGATCGAGGACCTGATCCTCTCCCCGCTGTCCTACTCGGGGTTCCTGCTGGCCCGGCTCATCGGCGTCGTGGTGAAGTGCCTGTTCCAGTTCGCGCTGGTGCTGGTGCTCGGGGTCGCGGTGTTCGACGCGAGCATCGACTCGCCGGGGCTGCTGGTGTTCGACTTCCTGGCCGGCTGCCTGGCCTTCGCCGCGCTGGGGATCCTGGTGGCGACGTACACCACGGAGATCTCCTTCCCGGCGGTGGTGAACATCATCGTGATCCCGCTGATGTACTTCGCCGGGATCTTCTTCCCGCTCGGCAACCTGGGCTGGCTCGGGAAGGTGATGGAGCGGCTGCCGCTCTCGGTGCACGTCGACGTCTTCCGGGCCGCCCTCGGGCAGGGGCCGTCACCCTCGGGCCTGACGCTGGCACTGACCGCGGTGTACGCGGTCGGGGGCTGCGCGCTGGCCGCCTACGCCTTCCGCAGGAGGATCGGACGTGGCTGAGTCGCGAACGGACGCCGGGGTGCCGGTGCTGGCGGTCTCCGGACTGGAGTGCCGGGTGAGTTCCGCCTTCGCGCTGCGCGGCGTGGACTTCTCGGTGGCCGCCGGGGAGGGCGTCGCCGTGATCGGCACGAACGGGGCCGGCAAGACCACGCTGATCCGGCTGCTGGCCGGGCTGCTCCAGCCCACCGCCGGCCAGGTGCGCATCTGCGGTACGCCGCCGCGCAGTTGGGGGCGGGCCAGCCGGCACCTCGGCTACGTCCAGCAGGCCAAGGAGCTGCCGGACGGCGTCACCGTGGAGACCTACCTCAGGCACCAGTTGCGGCTCCGGCGGGCGGACCCGGGCCGCTACCGGGAGTTGGTCGGCCTGGCCGGGCTGGGGCAGTACGTCGACCAGTACGTGCGCCGGCTCTCCGGCGGGAGCCAGCGCAAGCTGCACATCATCAGCGCCGTCGCGCACCGGCCCGACCTGCTGATCCTGGACGAGCCGACCACCGGGCTGGACCCGACGGCCCAGGAGACGGTCCTGGACCTGCTCCGGGGCCTCAAGGCGGAGGGCACCGGGGTGCTGTTCGCCAGCCACCACCGGGAGGAGCTGGTCGCCCTGGCGGACTCGGTGGTGATGCTCCACCAGGGGCAGCAGGTGAAGGAGGCCTCGCTCGCCGAGGTCGTCCTGTCGGGCGGGCGGTCGAGCCTGACGCTGCACGCCTTCGCGGACTCCGACGTCGAGCAACTGCGGGTGTGGGCGGCGAAGTCGGCGGCCGCGGACGGCCCGGCCGGGGCGGTGCGGCCGGTCGACGGCGGGGTGACGGTCGAGCTGTCCGGCGGGGCGCGGCCCGACGCCCTCGGCGAACTCGTCGCCCGCGCCCACGCCGACGGGCTGGCGCTCCGCTCCGCGTCGTACGGCTCGCCCACGCTGGCGGAGGTCGTCCGATCCATCGTCGAGCAGGTTGAAGGGAACGGGACACAGACATGAGCATCTCCACGACGACGACCAGCATGCCGTTCTGGAAGGAGTACCCGGAACGGGACAACGAGTGGGTGCGGCAGTACCCGACGAAGCACGTCGCGGTGACCGAGGAGGAGGTGTTCGCCCGGGAGCAGATGGGCGTGTACGTCCACATCCCGTTCTGCAACCGGCTGTGCTTCTCCTGCCCGTACATCAAGTTCCAGACCGACCGGGACCTGACCCGGACCTTCCTGGACGCGCTCAAGGCGGAGATCACGCTCTACGCGCAGCGCCCGTACGTCCAGGACCACGTGATCACCCTGGGGTACATCGGCGGCGGCACCCCGACCTCGCTCACCGCGCCCCAGCTGGACGAGCTCCTGGGCCACCTGTTCGGCAGCCTCAACACCGCCCCCGACGCGGACTTCTCGATCGAGACCACGCCGATCGACATCAGCGAGCGCAAGGCGCGGGTGCTGCTGGACCGCGGGGTGCGGCGGATCAGCCTCGGCGTCCAGACCTTCGTCGAGGAGGAGTTGAAGAGCCTGGGCCGGCCCAGCGACCCGGAGATGCTCAAGAACAGCATCCGGCTGCTGCGCGACTGCGGCTACGAGAACATCAACATCGACCTGATGCACGGCATCAACGGGCAGACGATGGAGAGCTGGGAGTACAGCCTCGACGTCGCCATCGAGCTCGGGGTGACCTGCGTCTCCTTCTACACCTACATGGAGTTCGCGCAGATCTCCACCAAGCGCCGCAAGCTCCCGCCGGTGCCCGAGCGGGCGCTGGTCGACGAGATGTTCCTGTTCGCCGCCGAGAAGCTCACCGCGGCCGGCTTCCTCGGCTACTACGGCGACTGCTTCGCCAAGCCCGGGTTCCAGCCGAAGTACGGAGAGACCTCGTGGAGCGAGGACGTGCCGATCATCCCGCTCGGCCCGACCGCCACCGGACACCTGCGCGAGCACTGGTACTTCAACGAGCCCGACATCGGCCGCTACGTGCAGACCGTCATGGAGGGCCGGCTGCCGATCTCCATGGGCAAGCACATCACCAGGTCGGAGTCGATCCGGCGGTCCATGGTGCTCGGGGTCAAGGCCGGGCGGGTCGACCGGGAGCGGTTCCGCCGGCTGCACGGGGTCGACTTCCTGGAGATGTTCCGCGAGGAGATCGCCGACCTCGCGGGGAAGGGCCTGGTCACCGTCCGGGAGGACGGGATCGAGGTCACCGGCCCGAAGGGCTGGTACTACCTGGACAACATCTCCAAGGCCTTCTACTCGCCGGAGTTCCGGCGCTACCCGCAGCACCTCGGGGCGGACATCACGGGCTTCATCAACCCGCAGATGAGAACGCTCCCGCTGACCGTCGTGTCCGGTTCCCCGCAGAAGGGTGACGCCTGTGAGCACCACTGAGACGCCGCTGCTGGACCTCAGCGTGCGGGTCCCGCAGACCGCGCCGTACGCCGACCTCGACGGGACGAGGGCCTACGACCTCGGCATGCGCCGGTCGGCGCTGATGGCGTACAAGCGGCCGACGGACCGGATCACGGCGAACGTCCGCGAGGGCATGACCGACCTCGTCGAGGTGGGCTTCAACACCGGACTGCTGTCGCTGCACGTGGCCGGCCGGCTCCCGGAGCTGGCGGTGTCCGGGGTCGAGGAGATCCAGAACCTGGTCGAGGTCGCCGAGGACAACCTGACCCTGGCCGTGTGGGCGAACGCGGCCGGCGACGTCGAGTTCGAGATGGGCCGGCTGAGCCGGCTGCCCTTCCCGGACGCCTCGGCGGACATCGTGTTCTCCTTCTCCTCGCTGCACCGCTGGTCCCGGCCGGTCGAGACGCTCAGGGAGTGCGCCCGGATCTGCAAGCCCGACGGCGTGGTGATCATCGAGGACATCAACCGGCACGCGGAGGAGGGGCACATCACCTTCATCCTCCAGTTCGTGAAGGAGGGCGGCGAGCAGTTCATGCGCTCGCTCCAGTCGGGCTACACCCGCGACGAGGTCGCGGAGCTGCTCCGGCAGGCCGGCCTGGACGGCTGGCAGGTGGTCGAGGAGGACCTCGGCCTGGTGATCTCCTCCCGGCCGCTCGACCCGGTGGCCCCGTGATGGCGGCCGTCACCATCGCCGTCGTGCAGATGGAGTCCAAGCTCGGCCGCAACGCCGCCAACCAGCGGCGCGCGGAGCGCTTCGTCGCCCAGGCGGTCGAGCAGGGCGCGGACCTCGTCTGCCTGCCGGAGGCCTACCTGACCTCCGGCAACATCCTCGAAGTCGCGGACGTGTCGGTGCCGATCCCCGGGCCGGAGACCGACCGGCTGTGCGAGCTGTCCCGGGAGCACGGCATCCACCTGGTGGCCGGCCTGCTGGAGCGCGGCGGGGACGGGAAGTACTACAGCACCTCCGTGCTCACCGGCCCGCAGGGCGAACTCCTCGGCCGCTACCGGCGGGTGCACTGCCACGAACTGGAGAGCCGCTACCTGGCCGGCGGTTCGGAGTACCCGGTGTTCGACGTCGGCTTCGGGCGGATCGGCCTCCTCCAGGGCTACGACATCAACTTCCCGGAGGCCGCCCGCGAGTACCTTCGCCGCGGCGTCGACGTCCTGGTCTGCTCCGCCCTGGTGCCCGAGATGTTCGCCTACGTGGCCAACCTGCGGCTGCCGGTCCGCGCGGTGGACACCGAGTGCGTGCTCGCCTTCGCCTCCGGGGTCGGCACCAACCTGTACGCGGGCTTCGGCTACATGGGGCGCAGCCAGGTCCTGGCCGACCCGCTCTTCCTGGAGGCGGAGCGCTTCGACTTCGTCGACGGCGACGAGCGGATGGTGCTGATCGAGGAGGGCGAGGGCGTCGGCGTGGTCCGGGTGGACCTGGAGCGGATGCGCCGGTACCGGGTGAAGGCCACCCTGCGGCACGACCTCCGGCCGTCCACCTACTGGGCGGCCCTCGACGACCGGGCCCGGCCCGCCAGCGGCGGGGGGGAGTGACCGGCGATGCGGGTACTGCTCATCTCCACCAACAAGATCCGGGTGCCGAGACCGGCGCTGCCGATCGGCATGGCGTACATCAGCGCCGCGCTCAAGCGGGCCGGCCACCAGGTCGACGTGCTCGACCTGCTGTGGGAGTCCCGGGAGTTGAAGGCCGTCCGGGAGCGGCTGACCTCCCAGCGGTACGACGTGGTCGGCATCGCCGTCCGCAACCTGGACAACCTGACCTTCGTCGACCCGATCTTCTTCGGCCCGATGACGGAGAAGATCGTCCAGTGCGTGCGCAAGTACACCTCGGCCAAGGTCGTCCTCGGCGGCTCGGGCTTCTCGGTCGAACCGCTGGCCTTCTTCGAGTACGCCCAGCCGGACTACGGGATCGCGGGCGAGGGCGAGGCCGGGATCGTCCAGCTGATGGAGCACCTCCAGGGCGGCGGGCGGAAGCTGGAGGAGATATCCGGGCTGTGCCACCTGGACGGCAACGGGCACTTCGTGCAGAACCCGGCGGACTCCGCGTTCGACCTCGGGGCGCTCGAACCCGACCGCTCGGTCTACGACCCCCGGTACTTCGAGGAGGGGGTCTCGGCCGCCTCCGACCTCACCCGCGACCACCAGCCGGCCATCGAGACGCTGCAGACCAAGCGGGGCTGCAAGCTCTACTGCTCGTACTGCATCATCCGCAAGACGGAGGGCAAGGGGAACCGGTTCAAGGAGCCCGCCGAGGTGGTCGGCGAGATCCAGCGGGCGATGGCGGAGAACCCGGCCGTCCGTGAGTTCGAGATCGTGGACGCGACCTTCAACTTCCCGATCGAGTACGCCTCGGAGGTCTGCGCGGAGATGATCCGCGCCAAGCTGGACGTCGCCTGGTACTGCCAGCTGACCCCCAACGCGGTCACGCCGGAGTTCGTCGACCTGCTCGCCGCGGCCGGCTGCATCCGGGTCGACCTGGGCACCGACGCGCTGACCGACGAGGCGCTGGCGGACCTCCAGAAGGGCTTCGACATGGCCAAGGTGCTGGAGGTGGACCGGCTCTTCACCGCCAGTCCGATCGAGCACACCCACTGCGTCTTCCTCGGCGGCCCGGGCGAGACCCCGGCCGCGCTGCGGGAGTCGATCGGCTTCACCGAGCGGTTCCTGAACCCGGCCCAGATCTACGCCAACCTCGGCATCCGCATCCTGAGCGGCACCAAGCTGCAGCAGCAGGCGGTGAAGGCCGGGATCCTCACCGAGGGGCAGGGCACCTTCGTCCCCGCGTACTACGTGGAACCGGCCATCGTCGAGGACCGCGACACCCTCGACTTCGTCCGCAACGCCTACCTCGGCCACCGGAACTGGTACTTGTGGTGGGGGCTGCGCGGCCAGAGCCTGTCGGACCGCGCGGTCCACTCCAAGCGGACCGTGGCCGACATGCAGCGCGAGTACGACTACGTGATGAGCGCCAAGCCCCGGTTGGAGAAGGCACCGAAACGGACGACCGGAAAGCCGGTCATGCTCAACCTGGGAGTGGTCTAGGTGAACACGGAAGCGGTCGCCGGCGAGCTGCTGGCGTCCCTCGCGGCCCGGGGCGACGCGGACTTCGCGGTGGGGATGCAACGCTACTTCCCCCACGAGATCCGCGCCCTCGGCGTCGGCAACGCCGCGGTGGTGGCGCTCGCCGGCGACTTCTTCCGGGAGCACGGGGACGTCCCCGCGGCCGCCAGGCTCCGGTTGGCGGAGGAGGTGCTGGCGCGCGCCGAGCACCACGAGGAGGTGCTGCTCGGCTTCGCGCTGCTGCACAAGGTCGCCCGGACCGGGCTGGGCGACGAGTTCCTCGACCGCTGCGAGGGCTGGCTCGAACGGTACGTGTCCAACTGGGCGCAGTGCGACGACCTGTGCCTGAAACTGCTCTACCCGTACTTCCTGGGCCACCTCGACCGACTCCCCCGGACGGCGCGCTGGGTCGGATCGGAGTCCCCCTGGGCGCGGCGGGCGGCGAACGTGGCGGTGGTGAAGTTCGTGCGGCGCAAGGTCGGCAAGGTCACCTACGAACTGCCGGTCGCCCACGTCCTCGACAACTGCACCCGGCTGATGCACGACAAGGACCCGTACGTGCAGAAGGGGTCCGGGTGGCTGCTCAAGGTCACCGCGCAGGTCCACCCGGCCGAGGTGGAGGCCTACCTGCGGCGGTGGCGGCCGGTCATGAAGCGGGACACCTTCCGGTACGCCCTGGAGGGCCTGGACAAGGAGACCCGGGGAGCCCTGATGGCCCTCGGCGGGAAGGCGGAGGCTTGAGTACCGGCGGTTACGTGCACCGGCGCGGGATCCACTGCGAATCGGCGTGCCAGTGCAACATCCTGGCGGCCGCCGGCCACGAGGTCGACGAGGACGTGGTGTTCGGCCTGGACGGCGGCTTCGGGTTCTCCTTCTTCCCCGCGCGGGGCGGCGCCCCGGACATCGTGGTGGGCAAGCAGGCGATCATGCCGCTGCGGGCCGCCCGGCTGATGGGCGTCGAGGTCGCCGCGCACGCGCCCGCGTCCGGCAAGGGGCTGGCCCAGCTGCTGGAGTCGGCCCCGGCCGTCATGGTGCGGGTGGACCTCGGCCGGCTGCCGTACTGGGGGCTGGAGGGCCGCTCCTCCTTCGGCGGGTACTTCGTCAACGTGGTCCGCGCCCTCGACGACGACCGGTTCGAGGTGTCCGACCCGGCGCTCGACACCACCGTCCTCGTCACGGCGGCGGACCTGGAGGCGGCCCGCTCCAGCCGCGACTCGCCGCCGCTCAACCCCGACCGCAAGGCGTACGTGTTCGGCGCCCGGCGGAGCGCTCCCCAGCTCGGCCTGGTCGGACCGGTGGCGGTGCGCAACCTCTGCCGCGACGTCCTCAAGCCCGGCAGCCGGAGCCTGGGCCTGGCCGGGATGAAGCAGCTGCAGTCCACCGCCCCGACCTGGCCGCGGACCAAGCTCGGCGAGGTCGACGACGTGGACGCCGCGGGCCGGGTGGTGCGCACCGACGCGCTCTCCCGCCAACTGCTGCACCTGGGCCGCCAGATCGAGACCTTCGGCACCGGGGGCGGGCTCTTCCGCCCGATGATCGGGCGCTTCCTGGCCGCCGTCGCCGAGGCCTCCGGCGACGCCCGCTACACCGGACCCGCCGAGCTCTTCCGGGCGAGCGGCCGGCACTGGCAGACCCTGGGGCGCGCGCTGCTGGACGGCGCCGCCACCCCGGGCGGGGACCGGCAGCAGCTGGTGGACGCCGTGGTGGACACCGTCGGCACCGCGATGGACCTGGAAAAGCGGGCGCTGCGCGCGCTCGGCGGCGTGTAGGGCGGGAGGAAGCCATGCCGAGCGCGGACGAGACGATCCTGGCCCAGGGCCCCGACCGGTGGAACGAGTACGCCCGCCGGCGCCGGGCCGAGGGCCCGTTCCGCCCCGACCTGCGGGCCGCCCGGCTGCACGGCGCGGACCTGCGGGGCGCGGACCTGGTGGACGCCGACCTCAGCGGCGCGGTGCTGACCGAGTCGTACCTGATGTCCGCCGACCTGCGCGGCGCCAACCTCCAGGACGCCGACCTGGTCGAGGCCTACCTCATCCAGGCGGACCTGGCGAACAGCCGGCTGGTCGGGGCGGACCTCGACGGGGCCGACCTCAGCGGGGCCGACCTCACCGGCGCCGTGCTCGACCCGGGCTTCCGGCGCCGGGGCGTCATCTCGGACTTCCTCACGATCTGGCCGCAGGACCTCTGAGGCCCCGACCCCTGCGGCTGCGGCCTGGACCCGAGCCGGGGGCGGACCGCCACCGTCAGCACGCGAGCAGGAGGAGACAGCAGTGACGGCGACTTCGTCCACCGACGAATGGGGCGTGGACCAGCTCGACCTGGACGCCTACCTGAAACGGATCGGCCGACCGGACCTGGGCGACGCCAAGCCCAACCGGGAGACCCTCCGGCGGCTGCACCGCGCCCACGTCGAGTCGATCCCCTTCGAGAACATCGACATCGTGCTGGGGCGCGAGGTCCCGATGAGCACCGCCGACATCCAGCGCAAGCTGGTGGCCGCCGCCCGCGGCGGCTACTGCCACGAGCACGGGCTGCTGTTCGGCGCGGTGCTCAACCGGCTCGGGTACCGGGTCGACCGGCTGCTCGCGCGCCCCCGGGAACGCCCCGGCCGCCCCTGGCCGTGCACCCACCTCACCCTGCTCGCCTCCGGCGTGGACGGCGACTGGCTGGCCGACGTCGGCTTCGGCGCGGGCCTGCTGGAGCCCCTGCCGCTCACCGAGGACGGCTGGAGCACCCAGGGCGAGGGCTGGTCCTTCGCCGTCGCCGCCCACGAGGAGGGCCGGCAGCTGATGGAGCGGGCGGTGCCCGGCACCCCGGCCGGGAACACGCCGGACGCCTCGACCGGGAGCACCCTCTACTCGTTCTCGAACCGGGCGCAGCGGGCCGCCGACGTCGACGCGGCCAACTACTACACGTCCACCCACCCGGACTCGCCCTTCACCGGCCAGCTGATCGTGATGCAGCGTTTCAGCGGCGAGATGCGGCGCCTGCTCAACCGCGACTTCTCCCGCGTCCGGCCGGACGGCACCGCCGAGCGCCGGCAGCACCTCGACGACGGGCAGTTCGCGGCCGTGCTGACCGAGGAGTTCGGACTGGCCCTGACGGCGGAGGAACTGCGCGGGCTCGCCGCGCGGGTCGGCGACGTCCGCTCCAGCCTGATGGGCGGCCCGTGAGGGCTCACTGCGCGGCGGTGGCCCCGGCCGGGGCCACCGGCTGGCGGAGGATGGTGCGCAGCCGGCTCGGGTGCGCCCGGCGGGCGTCGGAGAGGTAGATCTCGTGGTGGCGCCCCCGGAGGGTCAGCCCCTGGGCCGGCACGAACTCGTCGTGCATCCGGGCGATCGTCGGCCCCTCCTCGTCGTACGGTCCGACGTGCAGGACCTGGACGCTGGGCCCCTCGGTGAACTCCTCGAACCGCACCAGCTTCACGGCGCTGAGGTCCTTCGTCCGGTGCACCCGCTCCAGCGCCGCGTCGACGATCCCCGGGGTGATCCAGTCCGGCTGGACGATCATCAGCGTCCAGTCCCAGGCGTCCTTCTCCCGGGTCCGGAAGACCTCCAGGTCCTTGGAGGACCACAGGCCCTCCAGCGGCCCGACGGTGTGGGTGCGCCCCAACTCCTGCTTGGCGACGGCGCGTACGGCGTAGGAGGTGGTGTAGAGCGCGGTGACCACCTCCGCGTACTCCGGCGAGGTGTTCGGGTTGCCGTGCCCGTCCGCCATCAGGAACCTCATCCGCGGGACGTCGATGACCTCGAACTTCCGGCGACCGGCCGAATAGAGGCCCGGCCGTTCCTTCTTGACGTCGTAGTTGTCCATCGCGGCGCTGCTCCCGGTCGGTCGGCTTGGTCCGGTCGGGAGCCATCCTAGGAGCCGTGACGGCGGGCCCCGCGCCCGGTTCCCCGGGTTCCCCCCATCGGGCGAATCCGGCCGCCGGGGGCGGGGGGGGGGGGGGGCCGCCGGCACGGGCCCCGGAGAACAGCCGGGCGGGCGCGACGCGGTAGGAGCGGGAGGCCGCGACCCTGGCGGCCGGAACCGACGGGCGGC